>NZ_JAENKR010000031.1:0-15064 GCF_016598965.1 Campylobacter sp. TTU-622 | reverse complement strand
ATAAATACAATTTTATAATTTTCTAGTCTATATATTCTATCAAAGTATCTGTTTAATTTTACATCATCAAAACTTTAGTACTTAAGATAATTTTCATTGGTTATTTAATGATTTTAATTACAAAGATATCCACTATCAGTCCAACTTTCTAATGCAAACTAATTATAATTTGTTGTTATTTTTAGCGTATTGTCATCCTTAAAATATACTAGTTTTGATTATATTATATTTATAATTCTATGATTTTTTTACATAAATATTATTTTATAAAAATATTTAAATTTTCTATATAACTACCTTGTAAAACTTAAAACTAAAGTTAGTTATATGCTATTTTTATAAAAAATAGTTAAATTATAAGTTTTATTAAACACAATAAGAAAAATAAGTTTGTTTTAAATAAAAATGTAATTATCTCAGAGAGTAAAAACACTTTTGGGATATAAAATTTAAAAATCAAACATTGTTTTATCTATCTTTTAAACAGCATTTAATTACTATTTTGAGATAAAACAGATATTTTAAGGATATTTGAGTATTTTACGCTTTAAACTGAAAAGATAAAAAGTTATTTTATATACTTTAAAGGGCTATATTTGGTATTTTGTTAAAATTATTTAAAGATAGTTACACATATTCTTTTAAATACCCCTTGCAATATTTTTTAAAATATTTTTTATAAATATAAAAACTTATAAGAATTTATATAAAAAATACTAAAAATTTTTACTTTAAAATAATTTTAAATTATCATTGTAATTTCCATAAATTTAATATCTTTTTATTTTTTCTATTAAAAAATTTATTAGTTTTAAATATTTTACAAATATATAAAAGTTTTATCATATTAAAAATATTAAAATATTTAAAAATAATTCCTATATCAAAAAACAAATGTTTTTAAATTTGTGAACAAAAATATAAATTTAATTTAATATTTTAAATCAATTTATAAAATTAATAAATTTTTATATCTTGATTGTTTAAATCTTTATAAGCTTCACAAGCTTGCAAATGTTTTTGATCACAAGCTATTCCAAAATATCTTTTTGCTGTTTTTAAATCATTTTTTTCAAATTGATTATAACGACCTAAAAGATAACAAGCTTCTCCAAAACCAAAAGAACAAGATTGTTTATAAAAATACAAAGCTTGATCTAAATTTTGTTTGATAAGGGTACCTTTTTCATATAAAAAACCTATTTTATAGCACGCTCTAGAATCTTTTAAAGAACAAGATTTTTTATAAAAACTTAAAGCTAATTCTCCATCTTTTTCTTTTTCATAAAAAAGACCTATAGTATTACAACTTTGTATATCATTTAATTTACACGCTTTATTAAAAGCTAGTATAGCTTCGTTAAAAAAACCTTGATTTTGTAATAAAAAAGCCAAATTAGAACAACCTTGTTTTAATCCTAAGGAGCAAGATTTATCATAAAATTTATAAGCTTTTTGCAGATCTTTTGTAATTCCTTGAGAATTCTCATACATATAAGCTAGAGAAAAACAAGCTTTTGAATTTGATTTTTCACAAAGTTTATTAAAAATTTCATAAGCTTTTTGATAGTTTTTATTATCATAAAATTTTAAAGCCTTATCAAGATCGGTAGAAAAAAGAGTATTAAAGAAAAGCAAAATTAAAAAGATTTTTTTCATTATTTTCCTTAAAAAGTGTTATAAATTTGATTTATAACACAATTTAACAAACAAATTTAAATAATCCCTTTTTTGGGATTATTTATTTTTTTGAGCAACTAGTTGTCTTCTCATATAAGCTATCTTGCTTTGAAGAGGTAGTTCTTTTGGACAATTATCTTCACAAGCAAGTAATGACATACAACCAAAAACTCCATCATCATCACCCACAAGCTCATAAAAATCCTCTATACTTCTATGATCGTGTGGATCTTGTAAATAGCGTGCTGTTCTTAAAAGTCCAGTCGCTGCTATAAAATCTGGTCTCATTAATTTCGTTGCACAAGAAGCAACACAAATTCCACATTCAATACAACGATCAAGTTCAAAAGTCTCATCAGCTACTTCAGGTTCTATACGCTCTTCAAGTTTTGAAATATCAACTTCTTTATCGTGATGCACCCAGCTCTCAACCTTTTTACACATACCTTCAAACCACTCACCAGTATTTACACTTAGATCCTTAATATGTCTAAAGGCAGGAAGTGGCATAAGCTCTATAACTCCATCAGGATAATCTTTAGTAAGGGTTCTACACGCAAGTTTTGGAACACCATTAATCATCATAGCACAAGATCCGCAAATCCCAGCACGACAAACAAAATCAAAACTCAAATCTGCATCCATTTTTTCACGAATCAAAGTAAGACAAACAAAAACTGTCATAAAAGGAGTCTCTTCGAGTTCATAAGTAACAAAATGAGGTTTTGAAATCTTGCTCAAAGGATTATATTTAAAAGCTTTAATTGTTAATTTTCTACTCATAATCAACTCCTATTCTTTGATTTGGTTTTTTATATTTTTCTTGTAACTCATAAGGCATCAAAGCTTCTTGAATTTCATAGCGTCCTTTACCTTCAGCTTCCATTTTAGCACGAATTGCATCAACTTCTTCTTGACGTTTTTGACTTAAAGGATTTTCTATAATATTTCCTTTTGCTCCATAACCCCTAAATGCCGGAGGCATTTCCATTTTCATAATATCAAGATCTTCATACTCTACACGTGGCAAAGTTTCACCTTCAACCCAATAAGTATTTGTTCTTTTCATCCAATTTAAATCGTCTCTCTTTGGATAATCTTCTCTAAAATGCGCCCCTCTACTTTCTGTTCTTAAAAGCGCGCCATAAGCAACACATAAAGCAATTTTAAGCATCCTTGGAACTCTATAAGCTTCTTCTAATTCTGGATTTGCACAGTCTAATTCTTTATTATGTAGTTTAAGATCTAAAGATTCTTGATATAACTTTTCAAGTTCATCTACAGCTTCTTTTAAACCTTCTCCTGTTCTAAAAATAGCAACTTTTTCCCACATAATATCTTTCATTTTATTTTTGATTTCAAAAACATCAAATTTACCTTCTTTATCAACTAAAGAT
The DNA here is from genome assembly GCF_016598965.1 of Campylobacter sp. TTU-622. Taxonomy (NCBI): domain Bacteria; kingdom Pseudomonadati; phylum Campylobacterota; class Epsilonproteobacteria; order Campylobacterales; family Campylobacteraceae; genus Campylobacter; species Campylobacter sp. TTU-622. The sequence goes on along the minus strand of NZ_JAENKR010000031.1, from coordinate 11,987 downwards.
TTTAAATATTGATATTCTTTACTTAGAAAATCTTTAACAATGTTTGTATCGATAACTTCACCATTATTTTTACAATAATCAGCAAAATAATCACCTACTATCATACCTGCAACAACAGTTTCAGCACAAGAATTTCCACCTAAACGATTAAAACCATGCATATCCCAACAAGCTGCTTCCCCACAAGCAAAAAGCCCTTCAAGCCATTGACTTTCACCTGTTGGCTTAGTTCTAATACCACCCATTGAATAATGTTGCATAGGCAATACAGGAGCCCATCCTTTTGGTCCTTCATCGGCAGGATCTATGCCATTGAAAGTTTTACAAATATCTTGAACATCTCTTAAATTCTTTTCAATATGAGCACGCCCAAGTATAGAAATATCAAGCCATAAATGATCTCCATATGGACTTTTAACTCCTTTTCCTTTGCGTATATGCTCCATCATACGACGACTTACAACGTCACGACTTGCAAGCTCTTTTTTCTCTGGTTCATAATCTGGCATAAAACGATATCCATCAACATCACGTAAAACACCACCATCTCCACGACAACCTTCAGTAAGTAAAATTCCACTTGGAACAATAGGAGTTGGATGAAATTGAACCGCTTCCATATTTGAAAGTCTACAAAGTCCTGTTTCAAGTGCAATAGCAGCTCCAGTTCCTTCACAAATAACAGCATTTGTAGTCTGTTTATAAATTCTTCCATAACCACCTGTTGCTATCATAGTTCCTCTTGCCACATAAGCAATAAGTTGGCCATTTGTAAGATCTCTTGCTATAACGCCTAAACATTTTTTACCATCATGTATAATACGCACAGCTTCCATTCTGTCTATAATTTTTACTTGGTATTTAATAGCTTCATTTGCTACACCATAAAGCATACAATGACCAGTAGCATCAGCAATATAACAAGTTCTCCATTTTTTTGTTCCACCAAAATCCCTTGCATTAATAAGCCCATGAGCTTCGCTTTTTTCTTCTATAGTTGTTTTTTGTGCATTAATAACCACAGATCTTGGTCCTTTTTTAATTCTAGTCCAAGGAACACCCCATGCAGCAAGCTCTCTAACCGCTTTTGGAGCAGTTTGCGCAAACATTCTTGCTACTTCTTGATCACAACCCCAATCACTTCCTTTAACAGTATCTGCAAAATGCAAATCTTCATTGTCTCCTTCACCTTTAGCACCATTTGCCAAACTTGCTTGCATTCCACCTTGAACTGCTGCAGAGTGTGATCTTTTCACAGGACAAATACTTAAAAGTGTAACACTTTGCCCACTTTTAGCTACTTCAATTGCTGCTCTAAGTCCAGCCAAACCTCCACCAACGATTAAAGCATCACTATATTGTATATTCATGTTTTACTCCATCATAATTTTTTATCATTACACTTTGTATTTGTTGTTCTTGATAATTTTTATAACCGATTTTTGCAAAAGCTGCAAGACTTAAAAAGCCTAAAACTAAAAAGAAAATACTTATTACCCATTTAGCAGTTTTAAGTTTTTTGCGACTTTCTTTAGCATTTTTTCCTTCAAACCAGCCCCATTTAACACAAAGTCTATAAAGACCTATACTACCGTGAAGCTCAACACAAATTAATAGTACTATATAAAAAAGCCACATAAAATGACTAACAACTCTATCTCCTGATAAATCTCCGCTAATTTTATCTGCATTTGTAATAACAAAAATAAGATGAGCAGACCCCAAAAAAAACATTACAAAACCAGTTAATGCTTGAGTCCACCATAAAGTTGTATCTTGATGTTTTATAGTTTTAATATGAGTTTTTAAAAGCTGATATTGACGAAAATTGATTGGAAATTTTCTCATTGCTAAACCAGCATGAATAATAAAAATAATTAAAACACAAGCTGCAAGAAAAGAAGTAATATAACTCATTATTGGATTATCATAAACAAATTTTAATTCCAAAAAATGAACAACAGAGTTAAAAAAATCTTCACTCACTAAAATAGTAGATACAAAAAACATATGCATCCACATAAATAATCCTAAAAAAAGCCCAGAAGCACTTTGGATAAAATCCAATTTTGCAGGAATTTTACTTTTTTTACCCTCAATACTTCTACCTAGATATCCTTCGATAAGCCAACCCATTTTTACTCCTTGGTAGTTTTAAAGAATTAAAAAAATATCAAATTATATTGTAACAAATCTTTAATAAAAATTAAATATTTATTTTATATTTTTTAAGATAAATATAAAATAACAAAGATAACATACACATTAATAAACTTAAAATTTGCCCCATACTTAAACCAAAAATAATGTAACCCAAACCAAAATCAGGTTCTCTATAAAATTCGCAAAAAAATCTTGCTAAGGAGTAAGCGCTAGCATAAATAATAATTAATTCTCCGTTAAAACTTTTTCTTAAATTTGCATAATAAACAATTAAAAAGACAACAAAACCTTCAAAAAATGCTTCGTAAAGTTGAGAGGGGTGGCGTAATATTCCATTAACATAAATTCCCCAAGGAACATCTGTTACACGCCCAAAAAGCTCTTGATTTAAGAAATTTCCAATTCTGCCAAATATATAAGCCAATGGAACACTCAAAGCTACAAGATCTAAATAAATCCACATATTTTGTTTATATTTTTTACAAAATAAAAATGTGGCTACTAAAAAACCTATTATAGCACCATGATAACTCATGCCTCGAATTCCTACAAATTCTCCATTGTAATAAGGATTAAAAATTTGCCAAGGATGAGCCAAATACCATAAAGTATTAGAATCATAAATTAAAATATATCCTAAACGTGCTCCTAAAATAACTCCTATTTCAACCCATATAAAATAATTATCCAACATCTTTGAACTTATATTGATTTTAAATTTTTTAACAAAAAATTTTGCCAACAATAAAGCTATTATTAAAGATAAAATATACATTATCCCATACCAATGAACCTTTAAACCAAATAATTCAAAAGCCACTACATTAAAATTCGAATAAATATTTTGCCATTTTTCCATAATTTTAAAATCCAAAAGTAAAATAAACTAGAATATACCAAAAAAAATTTAATCTTGCTATAATTTCATTAAAATATAATTTAAAGGTAAGTTGCATGAAAAAATTTATAACTATTGGTATTTTTATGATACTTTTAAGTGCCTGTTCTAGTACAAGCTCTAATTTTGTTAATGTTTCTTTGCCAAATTTTAAACCTCAAGTGCCTACAAAAATTGAACCTATACAATCAAATGTTAAAATTAGTCTAGAGCCGATTAACATTGAACAAAATAATAATTACTCTGATTATTTTGAAAATTCTGTTTTAAAACTCAGAATTGAAAAAGAAATTGATCTTTTAAAAGAAAATTTAGAAGAGCAAATCAAAACTATAGCTCTTTTAGCAGGTTATGAAATTGATGATAAACAACCAGATTACAAACTTAAAACTACCATAAGCATTTATATTGAAGAAAAAGAAATACAAAAAACAAATGAACTTCTTAGTGGAGATTTTATTAATTCTAAACTAGGGATGGCTTTTAAAGCTAATGCTGAATTTATTAATATTTATGATCCACAAAATAAAACAAATATGACAAGTAACACCAAACTTGACTCTTTAATCAGTTTAACCTATCCTATTAAAAGTGATGATGGGATCAATATGTTTAAAACATCAATTAGCAGTGTTCCAACACAACTAAACAAAGGTTTAGAACGCCCTGCTTTTGAAATTGATAAAAGTTTTTTAGCTTTTTATAAGAATTTTTTAAATACTTTATACTCTAATCTTCCAAAAGCTTTAGATATTGGAAAACCTTCTGTACAAAATAAACAAGAATTTAATGAATTTAATGCACAAGATTTCGAAGAAAAAGATAATAAAACAAATCACAACAATACTAGCGAAACTAGTGAAGAAAAACATTCTCAAAATAAAAATGACGATGGAGTAATAATTTTTGAATAAATTATTACTCTAAATTTAAACCTTCTAACATAAATTTTTTAATATTATTTTGCTGATTTTTAATTTCAAAAAAAAGTTCAAAAGCAAAAATTCCTTGCCATAAAAGCATTTCTAGACCGTTTTTATATATTAAATTATGTTTTTTGCAAAGCTTTATAAAAGGTGTTTCTTTATTGTAAATTACCTCAAAGGCATATTTGCTATAATTAAAAATTTTTTCTAATATTTTTTTATCACAAGCTAGATTCTCATCAAAAAGACCAGCAGAAGTGGTATTAATTATCATATCATAATTAAAATCATCAATATCCTCATAAAGCATAGTAATAAAATCTTTAAAAGAACTAAATCTTTTTAAATTTCGATTTGCAATATGAATTTCTTTTATATTTTTATACTTTAAAGCATAAGCAATAGCTCTTGCAGTTCCACCAGCTCCCAAAATCAATACTTTATTCAAATTTTCAAAATTTTCAATGGCTTTTAAAAATCCTAATATATCTGTATTATAAGCATAAATTTTAGACTTTTTTATAATTAAAGTATTAGCAGCTTTAATATCAAATATGCTCTCATCTTTAACGTCTGCTATCTTAAAAGCTTTCTCTTTAAAAGGTAGGGTAATATTAGCTCCACTGAGCCTTAAGTTAAATAATATATCTCTAAGTTTATCTTCATCTTCTAAATTATAACGTGTATAAAGCGCATCGAATCCAAAATTTCTAATAGCATTGTTATGCATTCTAGGAGATTTAGAATGCATAATAGGATTGCCTATGACGCTAAAAAGTTTCATTTTAAAGTGAAAGAAAATGCATCTTTTCCTATATCTTTGCGAATTTTTGCAAGTTCATTGGTAATAGCATCTTTACTAAAAGGACCTATAAGAACTTTTGTAATTTCTTTACCATTAATTGTAGTTTTATAAAGCTTATAATCATAACCTTTTTGTTTCACTGCCATAAGCTCTTTAGATTTTTGATCAACATTAGAAACTGAAAAAATCTGAACATATATTCCCGGAGTTAAATCATTTGAAGTTTCTATTTTTGGATCAACTTTTTGAAAAAGCTCTTTTGGATCTTGAGTTTTAGATTTTGATTCTTCTTTAGCTTTTGGAGTTATATTATTTTTAGAATTTGGTGTATTTTTTTCTACTTTATTTTCCTTTGGCTGAGAAACAATAGTTTTTTCTTTTTCTTGAATTTGTGGCTGTGGTTGTTGTATTGACTGTGCTGGCTCTTGCGGAATATTTGATACCAATTGGTCACTAGTGTTATTTTCATTTGTAGTATCTTCACCCTGAATTTGTTTTTTTAAAATTTCAAACTGATCTTCAGCAGAATCTTCTTGAGTAATAGGTATATTTTCAAAAGAATTTTGACCATCAGTATTTTCATCAACACTCACATTTACAGGTTCTGAAGGTAATATGTTATTTTCATTACTGTCATTTCCATTAATAAGCTTCATTACAATCATAATCACCAAAAATAAAATTACTAAAGCAATAACCCTTAATAGAATTTTTTTAATTTTTTCGCTTTTATTAGCTCTATCTAAGATAATATCATCAAATTCATTTTTTTTATTATTTTCCATTTTTTTCCTTTCTTACATATGTTTTGACCAAGAAGTCCCACGTTCTTTTTTATACACTTCATAAGGCAAAATTAAGATATTAAAATCTCTAGGTAAATCCATAGTTGGAAAAACCCTCCATTCAACTGGCATTTTAGTTGCAAATAAAGCAGAGAGTCTCGATGCTAAAGAATACCCCTCTACCAAATCTGTATGCCCCTTATGAATATATAAATGCAAATGTCCAGGAGTCTTAGTTTTATATGCTGTAAAATTAATAAAACCTTGATCACGCAAAATAAGTTGCGCTCTATGCCAAAATCTTTCGGCATTAAAGCCATTATAATCAAATACTATATTTTCAACTTTATTAGTTTTTGATATAAGATCGTGTGCAATAGTAATTTTCTTTTCACAGTGTTCTCTAATGAGATTGCTAGTTAAAGGAGCATCAATTTTTTCAAATTTATCAAAAAAATATCTACCACGATGTTCATATTTATTAACAACTCTATCTCTTTGTATATAGTAATAGCTACTTATAATCTTAATAAGTGATAAATCCATCATTGAAATCAAAACATAGCCTTTGTATAAATTGTAAATTTACTCGCAAGTTCTTTTAATTTTGCTCTTATGTTTAATTGTAAATTTGTATTATTTATATCATCTAAAATATCAGCTATATAATTAGCAACTATTTGAATATCCTCTTCTTTAAAACCTCTTGCTGTTAAAGCTGGCGTACCCAATCTTAAACCACTTGTGATAAATGGGCTACGTTTTTCTCCTGGAACAGTATTTTTATTCGCTGTAATGCCAGCATTTGCTAAAGCTAAATCTGCATCTTTTCCACTAAAATCACGATCTAAAAAACTAATTAATACCAAATGATTGTCTGTTCCATCGCTAACAAGCTTATATCCTCTTTCTATTAGAATCTTAGCTAAAACTTGAGTATTATTAATAATATTTTTAGCATAAATTTTCCACTCATCACTTAAATTAAATTTAAACCCTACAGCTTTTGCAGCTATAATATTCATTAAAGGTCCACCTTGAATTCCAGGAAAAATTGCCGAATTTATTTTTTTAGCAATTTCCTCATCATTACACATAATGATACCACCTCTTGGTCCTCTTAATGTTTTATGAGTTGTTGAACTTACTACGTGTGCATAAGGAAAAGGACTTGGATGTTCATTAGCTACAACCAAACCTGCAATATGCGCTATATCCGCAAATAAATATGCGCCTACTTCATCTGCAATTTCTCTAAATATTTTAAAATCAATTATCCTAGGATATGCACTAGCACCACAAACAATTAATTTAGGTTTAACAATTTTTGCAATATATCTTACTTTTTCATAATCTATTCTTCCATCAAGTTCCACTCCATAAAAAAAACTCTCATAAAATTGACCTGATGAACTTACTTTTGCTCCATGTGTTAAATGACCTCCATGACTTAAATCCATACCTAAAATCTTATCCCCTGGATTTAAAAGAGCTGCATAAACGCCTTGATTAGCTTGTGATCCAGAATGAGGTTGAACATTTGCAAAATTACAATTAAAAAGCTTTTTACAACGTTCTATAGCTAAAGTTTCAATTTGATCAACAATCTCACATCCGCTATAATATCTTTTTAAAGGATAGCCTTCAGCATATTTATTGGTTAAAATACTTCCCATAACCTCCATAACTTCTGGCAAAGTAAAATTTTCGCTGGCTATCATTTCAAGCCCTTCACATTGTCTTTTTAATTCTTCATTAGTTAATTCATAAATTTCTTTATCAAAATGCTCTAAACTCATATTTATCCTTTAATATTGAGATTAATTGGGCGCATTGCTGGAAATAATATAACATCACGAATCGATTTTTTATTAGTTAAAAGCATAACCAATCTATCAATTCCAATACCTTCTCCTGCAGTTGGAGGCATTCCATATCCTAAGGCATTTATAAAATCTTCATCCATTTCGCAAGCTTCTTCATTGCCATTATTTTTTGCTTCAACTTGTTTTAAAAACCTTTCATACTGATCAATAGGATCATTAAGCTCATTAAAACCATTGGCTAATTCTCTACCACAAATAAAAAGTTCAAATCTTTCTGCTATATTTTCATTATCATCACTTCTTCTTGATAAAGGACTTATAGAAATTGGAAATTCTGTAACAAAAGTAGGATTAATTAATTTATCTTCCACATAATGATCAAAAAGCTCTGCTTGTAAATGACCTAAATCTAACTTTTCATTTGCTTCAAAACCATCTTGTTTTAATTTTAAAAGAATCTTTTCTTTATCTTCTATAAGATCTTCTTGTAAATTTCCATATTTTTTCAAAGCTTCTTTATAAGAAATTCTCTCAAATGGTTTTGAAAAATCAATGATATTCCCATCAAATTCTATCTTAAAACCTAAATTTAATTCTTTTAAAAGCATGGCAAATAACTCTTCTGTTAAATCCATTAAATCTTTATAATTATGATAGGCCCAATAAAATTCTATAGTAGTAAATTCTGGATTATGAGTTAAGTCCATACCTTCATTTCTAAAACAACGATTGATTTCAAAAACAGCTTCAAATCCTCCAACAACTAATCTCTTAAGATATAACTCTGGGGCAATTCTTAAAAATCTTTCAACACCCAAAGCATTATGAAAAGTTTTAAATGGTTTAGCATTAGCTCCTCCAGCAATAGGATGCATCATAGGAGTTTCTACTTCTAAAAATCCTTTTTTTTCAAAAAAAGCACGTATTAAACTTACAATTTTAGACCTTAGAAAAAAATCTCTTCTTACCTCGCTATTCATTATCATATCAACATAACGTTTTCGATATCTTTGCTCAATATCTGTTAAACCGTGATATTTTTCTGGTAAAGGAACAATAGCTTTTGAAGCTAATTTTAATTCCTTAACATGCATACTAAATTCTCCTGTTTTAGTTACAAAAGGAAAACCTTTTACTAAAACAATATCCCCTACTTCAAGATTTTTTTTAAGAAAATTAAAATATTCCTCGCCAACGCTATCTTTACTAAAGTAAATTTGCAAATTTGATTCTTCATCTTCTATATTTGCAAAAACAGATTTTCCTGCGATTCTAAAAAGTTTTAAGCGTCCAGCTGTTGCAACAATAGAATTTTCATCTCTTTTGTTTTCATTGTCCATTACATAAAGAAAATGATCTTTAAATTGTTTAAGAGTCATTTCTTTTTTTAAAAAATGTGGATAAGGATTAATATTTATTTTTCTAAATTCATTTGCTTTTTCAATTCTTTGTTGTTCCAAAATATTATCAAACATTTATATCCTTGTTTTTGCTTTTATATTGCATTCATTGCAAATTCCATAAAGTTGCATTAAATGACCGGTAAGTTTAAAATTATATTTTTGTGCAATTACAGATTGTTGCTCTTCAATTATCGAATTTTCAAATTCTATAATTTTTCCACAATTTTTACATATCATATGGTCATGATGGGGCTTATTTGCTAATTCGTATTTTTTTCCAGCAGAACCAAAAGATATAGAAGTTACCATTTGAGCATCTTCAAGTAAATTTAGAGTTCTATAAACTGTAGCTATACCTATGTTTAAATTAGGCTCTATTTGCTTAATCTCCATATACAAGCTCTCTGGGGTATAATGCGTATCACTATTATATAAAGTTTTTAAAAGAATTTCTCTTTGCTTAGTATATTTTAAACCACCCTTACGTAAAATTTTTTTAAAACTTTCTAGCAAAACGTCATATTCTATATTTTCAACGAGCATTAAAATTATCCTTATAAAGCATTAATCTGAATTAAGTTCTTTTAAATTGTTATTCATCATATCAATAGATGTTTCCGTTAAAGGTTGATTCATAATATAAGAACCCACATTTTTCAATAAATCTAAAGTATAACTATTTTGAGCAAAACTATTTAATTTATCATTCAAAAAGCTTATTTTAGAGACACAAAAAACAAAAATAGCAAAAATTAAAAATATTTTTGCTGCACCAAATAAAAAACCTCCTATGCGATCAATAAAACCTAAACCGCTCCATTTAACAAGCTTTGAAAGAAAGCTTCCTAATATCAAACAAAAAACCCAAAATAAAATAAGAATGACCATAAAACCGGCAAATGAAGCTAAAGATTCGTTTTCTATTTTGTAAAAAGAATTTTGAATTAATTTGGTAGCTTCAATAGAATATTTAGAAGCTATAAAAATACCTCCAATTATACCCAAAAGTCCAAAGATTTCTTTAATTAAACCATTTAATATACCTTTAAGGCCTAAAAGCAAGGTAAATCCCAAAACAAATAAATCAAACCAGTAAAAACTCATAAAAATCCTATCTAAAAATTATTTTTGATAAAAATTCTATAATAATAAAATAAATATTTAATCAATTCTAATCAATAATTTTTGGCACGATAAAAAAATGTTCTTGACAACTTGGAGAATGTTTAAAAATTTCATTAACCACATTGCTATTTTTAACTTCATCATTCCTAAAAATAATGCTATTCTCGATTGGACTAATAGCACTTTCTAAAGAATTTAAGTTTATTTCATTTAATTTTTCAACAAAATCAACAATTTCACTAAGCTCAGAAATAAGCTTTTCTCTTTTATCATCTGCAATTCTTAATGCACTTAATCTTTCAAGTTTTTCTAACAAATTTGTATCAATTTGCATAATTTAGTCCTTTTATAAAAAAGCAGTCAAATCTTTAAATTATATCATAAATATTCTTAAATAGTTTAAGAATATTTAATTTAATTGATGTTAAAATACATTTTAATTTATAAGATATAATTTAAAATCAAAAGTTGTTTTAAATATTAGACAAAATTAATAAAATTTAAGGATAAACAATTGAATTTTCAAGATAAATCAAATGCTAAAAATCTCAATATTCAAGAAGATTTTTTTAAAACATTTATTCAAGGCGAAAGATTTTTTAAAAAATACAAGTTTTATATTTTAGGAATCATTATATGTCTATTAATTTGGCTAGCTGCCTCTATAATCAATGAAAAAATTAAAGAAAAAAATACCGAAGAAAATAATCAAATTTATTTAAATTTAATACAAAATCCAAATAATACTGAAATTTCTTCTGCTTTAAAAGAAAAAAATATAAATCTTTATGCTATATTTTTGTTAAATCAGTTAAATAATAAAAATGATTTAAAAATTATTGAGCAATTAAAACAAATAAGTCAAGACTCAAAAATAAATTTATTAATAAAAAATATTATAGATCTTGGACTTCATCAAAAATCTTTATTTTTAAAAGATTATTCTAAAATTTTACAAGCTTATAATTTTTTAGAACAAAATAAAATCGAAGAAGCCAGAGTTTTATTAACTCAAATTAAAAGCAATTCAGAATTAAAACAAATTGCAGACAATTTAAAACATTATCAAGGTATCAACTAAAATGAAACAATTAATTTTAATTTTTTTATGTATTTTTTTATTTAATGCTTGTAGCACAAAAAGACAATATTTTAAACCAGAACACATTGATAAAGGACTCAACAAAAGCGAAAGTTTAAACTCAACAATTATTGATTGGAATATTTTTGCAGCTAAACTTAAAAATAATCAAGTAATTTTTAAAAACCAAGGTCTTATTAAAAATTTTAAACTTGAAAAGAATTATATGTTATTAAATATTCAAGATGATGAATTTTTTATTGCTGATAATAATGGAAATTTAAAAATTTACAATAACGAAAATCAAGAAATTTATTCTTATCAATTTGATGCAAGTGTTGTAAGCATAGCATCAAATGGAGATGATATGGCTTTGGTATTAGCCAATAATTCTATTGTTCTTTTAAATAGAACACTAGGAATTAAATTTTCCCAAAAACTAAGCCCATCTATAGCACAAGATAATAGAATCGCTGCTCCTATATTTTTAGATAATATCATTGTTTATCCAACTTTAGATGGAAGAATTATTATCATCTCAAAAAATGATTATAGAATTTTAAAAGATGTAGTTATTTCTGCTGAAGATTTTTTTAATAATATCATCTATCTTAATGTTATAGACGATAAACTCATTGCTGCAAGTGCAAAGAAAGTTATAGTTGTAACCCAAAATCAAACATTTTATTTATACGCAGATATTAAAGATATTGTTGCAAACCATAACAATATCTTTATATTTGATAAAGATGGAAACATTATTAAAACAGATTTAAATCTTAACAAAATAACAGAAAAAAAACTTGAATTTGCTATCTTTACAAAAGTAAATATTTATGATGATTATTTGTATATATTTGAAAAAACTGGATATTTAATTAAAAGTGATTTAAATTTAGATAATATGGAAATTTATGAATTGGGCAATGCTGTTGATAAAATGTCATTTATGAATAATGAAGCATTTTATTATGA
>NZ_JAENKR010000030.1:0-15333 GCF_016598965.1 Campylobacter sp. TTU-622 | reverse complement strand
ATTTATAGTAAAATATATAATTAAATCAAGGTTTAGCAATGAAAAAAGAATTTTTTGAAACTTTAGAAATAATTTTATACAATCAAAATTTAAATCAAAAAATTAATGATTTTTATAATTTTTATGATGATTTTAAAAGCAAAAAAGTTATTTTTAATCATTCTAATATCAGCATTCTTAAAGAAAGTAGCTATAAAAATGTAAAATTCATACATCCCACACGTATTAGAAGGCCTAAATTTACCAAAAGCATAAAATCCTTAGCTCAAATTATACATTCAATTGCTCACATTGAATTTAGTGCTATTAACTTAGCTTTAGATAGTGCTTATCGTTTTAAAAATCTTCCTTTAAAATTTTATCAAGATTGGTTAGAAGTTGTAGATGAAGAAATAAAGCATTTTCAATTTTTAAATCAAGCCTTAGAACAACTAGGATATAAATATGGAGATTTTTTTGTTCATGATAATTTAGATTTAGCTTTAAATTTAACAAAAGATTCTTTAGCTCTTAGAATGGGGGTTGTACATAGAGGTTTAGAAGCAAAAGGACTTGATGCAAATCCTTTTGTTTTAAAAAAAATACAAACAAGTGATAATGAAATTAAACCTTTTTTGGAAGAAATTTTACACATTATTTTAAGAGATGAAATCACACATGTCGGCAAAGGGGATTTTTGGTGGAAATATTCTAAAAATAAAGAAGAAGATTTTTTAAATTTATGTAAAGAATTTAAAACTTTTTCTTTGGCTGGAAAACAACTTAATTTTGAAGCAAGAATTCAAGCAGGATTTGATCCTTTAGAATTACAAAAAATTAATGAATTTTATAATAATTAAATCTTCTTAAACATTAAAATTACAAAATTATACAAGGCTCTAATAATTCCATAAAGAACATATAAACTTGCTAAAAAAACTAGAGCCTCTAAAGGATAAAGATATAAAAAAGAAAAAATTATTATCAAAACAATTAATACTCTTAAAAAATTTGCACGAGAAAAATCAACTTTTTTAAAACTCGGATAACGGATATTGCTTACCATTAAAAATCCAAGAATTGCTTGTAAAATTAAAAAAATAAGACCATAAGACTCTAAAAATTCATATTTTACATAAGCATAAGTATAAATTGCACTAACAACAGCTGCAGTAGGAATAGGTAAGCCAATAAATACTGAAGGTTCATATGTTCCAGTTGTCACATTAAATCTTGCCAAACGAATAGCACCAAAAACAACAAAAAAAGCTGTAATCAAAGAACCTAATTTTCCATAATCAGTTCCAATGCTTGTATAGAAAAATATTGCTGGAGCAACACCAAAAGCAACTAAATCTGCTAAAGAGTCAAATTCAACACCAAATTTTGAAGTAGTCTTTGTAAGTCTTGCGACACGTCCATCTAGTCCATCACAAATTAAAGATAATATGATATAAATTAAAGCTTTTTGATAATTTCCTTGTATAGAAGAAATTATTGAAATAATCCCTAAAAACGCCGAAATAGCTGTAAAAAGATTAGGTAATATATAAATAAGTTGGGGTTTATTATTCATAATTTCTCCTTTAAAAAATCACTCTAAATAACCTATTAAAGCTCCTGCTTTTACTTTATCTCCAAGTCCTACTTGAATGCGAATTTTATCTTTTGGCAAAAATAAACTTATGCTTCCATTAATAAAAAATCCTATCTCATCTCCAGCATTAAGTTCTGAATAAATGTTATATATATTCAATTTTCTATCCAATGACCCAGCATAAATTTGATAAATGATATTTTTATTATCCGTACTTGCAAAAATTGATACATTTTCATTCATATCTTTTGAGCTTTTTAAACTATTGCATAAAAAAAGTCCATACTTTTTTTGAATCTTATTAATTTTCATTTTAAAACAGGCATAAAATGTCCCTGGATTATAAAAAAAATTTTTAATATTTATTTCTATACACTCTCCTAATAAACAATGATTTAAATTTTGTATTTTTACAATTTTTCCATCAATAGGAGATAATATAGCTTTCTCATCCATACAAGCTAAAGTTCTTTTTGGCGTTCTAAAAAGAAACAAAAGCAACAAAAGTATTAAAAAGATTAAAATCGAAAAAGACCAAAATATCCAAACTATAAAAAATAAAGCTAAGCAAATTCCTATAGTAAAATATCCAACTTTTGAAATATACTTATTCATCTATCTCTTCTTTTGATAAAGAATCTTTATCTTGTTGTAAGCGTGTTGGAAGATTATTATTTATTTCATATTCTTTAATAATTTCCCTAACTTTAGTACCTTCAATAGTTTCTTCTTCGTATAAAGCTTCTACCATAGTTTCAATAGCACCTTTGTAATCATTTAAAATCTTCTTTACTTCATTGTATCTCTCATCCAATGTTGTTTTAACATAAATATCTAAAGATTCTGCCATTTTTTCAGAATAATCTTTAATTGTTTGACCACCATTTAAAAAAGTATTTCTTTGTTTTTCAAGTACCATTAGACCTGCAATTTCACTCATACCATACATAGATATCATAGCTTTTATAATATCTGTAGCTCTTTCAAGATCATTGCTTGCCCCTGTTGAAATTTCTCCAATAAATACTTCCTCAGCAGCACGTCCTCCCAAAAGAACATCTACTTCTGCAAGCAATTCATGCTTTTGCATTAAAAATTTATTTTCTTCTGGAGTATTTAAAGTATATCCTAAAGCTGCTAAACCTCTAGGGATTACAGAAACTTTGCTTACTTTTTTAGCACCTTTAGTTGTTTCTGCAATTAAAGCATGACCACACTCATGATAAGTAACAATTTTTTTCTCTTTATCATTAATACGACGTGATTTTTTTTCAAGACCAGCTATAGCTCTTTCAACAGCTTCAACTAAATCATTTTGCTCTACATATTTTTTAGAATCTCTTCCAGCTAAAAGAGCAGCTTCATTGATGATATTAGCTAAATCCGCTCCTGCTAAACCTGCAGTAAGTCTTGCTATGTCTTCAACTTTTACACTAGGAGAAATTTTTACATCTTTCATATGCACTTTTAAAATATCACATCTTCCTTTGAAATCAGGTTTATCTACTAATACTTGTCTATCAAATCTTCCTGGTCTTAAAAGAGCTGGATCTAAAACTTCTGGACGATTTGTAGCCGCTAAAACAATCACAGGAGAACTCTCACTTCCAAAACCATCCATTTCAGCTAAAAGCTGATTTAAGGTTTGCTCTCTTTCATCGTTGCCGCCCATCATACCACTTGCTGCACGACTTTTACCGATAGCATCAATTTCATCAATAAATACAATAGCTGGGGCTTCTTTTTTAGCATTTTCAAATAAATCTCTTACTCTACTTGCTCCAACACCTACAAACATTTCTATAAAGCTTGATCCAGAAACACTAAAAAATGGAACATCAGCTTCACCGGCAACAGCTTTGGCTAATAAAGTTTTTCCTGTGCCTGGAGGTCCAACTAGTAAAAGTCCTTTTGGAATTTTTGCCCCTAATTTAATATAACGCTCAGGAAATTTTAAAAAATCAACTATTTCTTTTACTTCTTCTTTTGCTTCTTCAACTCCAGCTACATCAGAAAATTTTACTTTTGGTTTTTCGGAATTTACAAGTTTTTTAGAGCTTCCTATCCCTAGAATAGAACTCCCCATATTTTTTTGCATACGGCTTGCCAAAAACATCCAAATACCAAAAAAGATAAAAATTGGAAGTACCCATGAAAACAAAATATCAGCAAACCAATTAGTTTCAGAGTAAGCTCCATAAGCAATATTTTTTTGATCAAGCAAATTCACAAGCTCTGGATCATTGACTTTTTTAGCTGTATAAATAGTATTATGAGTTGAGGATATAGCTTTAATAGTAGTTTGTCCTATACTAACTTGATTAATTTGCCCGCTTTGTATGAGTTTTTTAAGTTCTGAGTAAGCTACATTCTTGCTTACCTCACCTCCATTTAAATTAACTCCAAAAGAATTATTTCCATCAAAAAATCCTTTAAAAAGAATTATCATTATGATTGCAAAAATTGCAAAAATAAAAATTGGATTTTTGTTAAAAAAATTATTATTTTTTGGATTATTGTTTTTATTATTTGGTTTATTCATTAAATTTCCTTTTTATAAACTAAACTTATCCATTCATTTGATTGAATTTTATCAATCAATTTTAAATCTTTAAATTTATCTTTTATTCTATTTTCATATTTATCTAAAATTCCAGACAATATAAGTATAGCATTATCATTTAAACATTTTTTAATATCATTTTCTAAAATCAAAATAATATCAGCAATAAGATTAGCTACTACTAAATCATATTTTTTATTTGCTTGATCTACAGAACCATGCCATATATTTTGAAATTTTACACTATTAATTTTAGCATTTTTTTTAGCACTTTCAATGGCTAAAATATCTGTATCGCAAATATCTACCTTACATAAATATTTTGCAATAATAATTGCTAAAATTCCACTCCCGCAACCTATATCCAAAGCTAACATATTTTTTTTAATATATTTTTGTAAAAATTTTATACAAGAATGAGTACTTTCATGATGGCCAGAACCAAAAGCAAGTGCAGGATTTATTTTGATATTTAAACAATTTTCTTTTGGCTCTTGCCAAGAAGTATGGATATAAACATTATCAATCAAAATAGGATTAATGCTTTTTTTATACTCTTCAATCCAATCTTTATTTTCTTTTCTTTTAAGTTTTTTTTGAAAGAAAATTTCTTTATTTTCTAAAGTAGAAAGTTTTTCTACAAATATACCTAAAGCAAAATCTATATTTTCTAGACTGTCTTCAGATCTTATAAAAAAACCTCCATCTTTTTCCTCTAAAGCCTCAATCCCTAAATCAAATATGAAATCAGTAAATACCTTTTCATAGGATTTTTCAACTTTAAAAAATAATTCATAGTAAAATTTTTGCATTTTGAAACTATTGCCAAAAAGGCTTATATTTTTTATTCAGATACCTCAGAACCAGTTCCTAAAACATCTTCAAGTTTTTCTTTTAATACTTGTGGGGTAAATGGTTTTACAATATAGTTATTAACACCTGCTTTTAAAGCCGTAATAACTTCAGCTTTACCACCTTCAGTTGTTACCATAATAATAGGCATATCTTCATATTTTTTCTCAGCCCTTACCTTTTTCACCAACTCTAAACCATTCATTTCTGGCATATTCCAATCAGTAATTAAAACTTTTACATCTTCATTTTTAGTCAGTAAATCCCAAGCTTCAACCCCATGTTCAGCTTCAAGAACATCATTATGCCCAAGTCTTGTTAGAGTATTCTTAATAATCCTTCTCATAGTAGAACTGTCATCAACAACCAACAATTTCACAATTTCGTCCTTTCAAATTTCTAATTTTACTATTTATTTTACTGAAACAAAAAACAATTATAACATCTTTTCGTTAATTATTTTCATAAATATTACTATTTTTATATTTTACCGCAAATAAGTATATGCTAAGTCCAATTAAAAGAAGATTAATACCAGCTATAAGATATATTACATAAATCATTTGAGATAAATCACTTGATACAAGTTTAAATACCAACATTAAGGCTTCAATAGCTAAAGCAATAATAATCGAACCCAAAAATCTCACCATAGTTTTTTGTATTCCGTGAGTTTCTTTTTTTGTTCTTCCTAAAACTTCTTCTTCTATAATAGTTTTTGTAAGATCGAAAATAGCTAAAGCTAAAGTAATAGCTATAGTACTTTGAAATATAACTTGTATTCCAACTTTTTCTTGCTCGTGAAATAAACTAAAAAAACCTTTTTGAAATAAAAAACATGTAATTATAAATAAAACTACAGCAAAACAAAAATAAATCGCTCGACTAAAATAGTTAAAAGTTGTTTCAAAATATCCAGCTTCTATTACTTTTAAAATATTAATTAAACTTACATCTATACAAACTACAAATAATAATTCATTTTTATCGTTATAAATTGGCATGGATGCAGTAACACATAATTCATTGTTTAAACTTGAAGGATAAGGATCACTTAATATACAACGTTTAAATTTAACAGCTCGATAAAAATAAGCCTTAGAACTTCTATCTTCTCCAGCTCCTATTTCGTATTCTTTTTTTAAAGCTATTGTATTGCCAATTTGTTTTCCAGAAGTATCAAGTATATACAAAGCATCGAAAATAGAAATATCATGTTCAATTTTATCTAAAGCTATTTTTATACTATCAAGATGTATATTAGGAAGCTTATTGGGTAAATTTCTTGTTAAAATATAAGTCATATATGCTCTTGCTTTATAACGATTGTCTTCAAATTTTTGCATATCTTTAATAAACATTAATTACCTCCGGCGTTATGTTTAAATTCTGGAACAATTTCAAGCAATATTTTAATTATATCTTCATTCTGCTTAAGTTTATCAATTTGAGAGTTTAATATAGCAAGATCAGTTTTTTGATCTTTTACCACAAAAATACTTTCATATTTTGTTTTAGCATCATTTTCATCAATCAAAAGTTCTTCAAAAAGTTTTTCCCCTCTTCTAAGTCCGGTAATTTTAATTTCTAAATCAGGACGATTTGAAAGCAAAAGCATTTTTTTTGCTAAATCCATAATTTTTACAGGCTTGCCCATATCAAGGACAAAAAGCTCCCCTCCTTTTGCTATAGCACCTGCTTGAAGAACAAGTTGCACTGCTTCATCAACAAGCATAAAATATCGCACTATATCAGGATGCGTAAGACTTAAAGGCTCTCCTTTTGCAATTTGCTCTTTAAATTTAGGAATTACGCTTCCACTTGAACCTAAAACATTCCCAAAACGAACACAAGCAACTTCAAAATCTTTATTTGATAAAGCCAAAGTATAAAGCTCACAAACTCTTTTAGTGCAACCCATAATACTTGTAGGTCTTACAGCTTTATCGGTACTAATCATAACAAATTTTTTAACTCCATTATTTTTTGCACTATCTATTAGAATTTTAGTTCCTATAATGTTATTTAATACTGCAGAATATGGATTTTGCTCACAAAGTGGGACATGTTTATAAGCTGCTGCGTGTAAAACAAGTTCTGGTTTATATTGTTTTAAAATATTATCAAGATTATCTTTTTCTAGGATACTCATTAAAATAGGAACGATTTTATCTTTAGATAAACTTAAATCTTCATTAATTTTATAAAGATTAAATTCACTATGATCAATCATTATAAGTTGTTTTGCACCAAATTTAATACATTGTTTACAAAGCTCACTTCCTATACTACCTCCAGCTCCACTTACTAAAACTACTTTATCTTTTAAAAAGTCTATAACTGCATTATTGTCTAAATCTTTAGGTTTTCTAGCAAGCAAATCTTCTATACTAATATCTCTTGCTTCATTTCTTGTAAAAGAAAAAATTTTAACATCCAAAATTCCATAGTTAATAAGTTCTTCAAAAAGTTTTTTTAATTCTTCTTGCTCAAGCTTTAATGCAATAATTGCTGTTTTTGTACCTTTAGCTACATAATCTTTGATTTTATCTTTTGACTCAACCTTAAATTTATCGCAATAAGTTCCAATAAGTTCTTTTCTCTCATCAATCACTCCAATAGGATAAAGTCCTAAATGTCCCTCTTTGGCACCTTTTAACAAATGAAGCGCTTTAGAAGTTGCTCCTATAACTATACAAGGATTTTCTTCAAAAACTTTATTAGATTTAAAATCAACAAACATTCTTTTACTAATTCTTAAAGAACCTATAAACATATAAGATAAAACAAAATCTATCCCTATAACACTTCTTGGAAAAGGATTAAAAAAATCACTATAAAAAGAAAAAATTATCAAAAAAATAATTTCAGATAAAATAAGAGCTATAAAAATTTTTCTTGCTTCATTTAAAGAAAAAAATCTCCAAGCTACTTTATAAATCTTAAAAATAAACAAAAACAAAATCTTTAAAATAATAAGTATAAAACCTGATTTAAACATAGAATGATAAAATTCATCAGGAATATCTCCACTAAATCTTAAAGAAAAAGCTAAAAAAATAGAAAGTAAAAATAAAAAAATATCAAAACAAACAAAAAATATCAGTCTTTTGCTTTTATAAAAAGTAAAATCCATCTTAACCTCGAATACTCTTTAAAATGAGATTAGAAATTTCTTTCACATCATCTTTGCTCATAGTGGTACTACTTGGCAAACAAATTCCTTTATAAAAAAATAATTCACTATTACCATTTATATAAGCTTTCTCTCCTTTAAAAACTGCTTGAGCGTGCATAGCTTTCCAAAGAGGTCTTGTTTCAATTTGCTCTTCTTTTAAATCTTTAATTAATTTTGAAATTTTAGGATGCAAAGAAAAATCTTTTTGTGTAATATAAATACTTTTTTTCTCTTTAAAAAGTTCATCTAGCTTAAAATCTATCAAAGCTGTGCTTAACCAACGATTACTTCTTGAATTTTCAAGTTCATCTAAAAAACTAAAACTATCTCCTAAAAATTCTTTATACCACTCATAAATTTCTCTTTTTTTAAGCACTCTTTGTTCTAGAACTTCCATTTGCGCAACCCCAATAGCACCCAAAACATTGCTGAGTCTATAATTATATCCATAATCTATATGTTCATAATGCAAACAATCTTCTCTTGCTTGTGTGCTATAAAATCTTGCTTTTTCTATTTTTTGCTTATCTTTTCCTATAAGCATTCCTCCACCTGAAGTTGTGATAATTTTATTGCCATTAAAAGAATAAACCCCAAATTCTCCAAAAGTTCCTAAAGCTTTACCCTTATAAAAACTTCCTAAAGCTTCTGCGGCATCTTCAATTAAAACAATATTATTTTCTTTACAAATTGCAATAATCTCATCCATTTTTGGTGCATTGCCATAAAGATGAGTCAAAATTAAAGCTTTTGGTTTTTTTTCACTCTCATAAATAGCTTGTTTTAATAAAGCTACATCTAAATTAAAGGTTTCATCACAATCAATAAAAATAGGCTTAGCCTTAAGATAGTAAATAGGCGCAACTGAAGCAATAAAGGTAAAAGAAGAAGCTAAAACTATATCATTTTCTTTTATCCCAGCTACTCTTAAAGCAAGATGCAATGCTGCTGTTGCAGAATTTAAAGCTAAGGCGTAATCACTTTTTGTATAATCTTTAATACTTTGTTCAAAACGATTAACAAATTCTCCTAAAGGAGCTATATAATTACTTTTAAAAACTTCTTGTATGTATTTTAATTCGTTTTCACCCATATGTGGAGCTGAAAGAAAAAATTTCATAATTTATCCTTTATATTTTTTGCAGGAACACCAATATAAGTTCCTTTTTTGGTTATATCACGCGTTAAAACAGCACCTGCACCCAAAATACTATTATCTATCATTGTTAAATTAGGCAAAATACAAGAATTAATTCCCATAAAACATTTTTCACCTATTTTAACATTTCCAGCCATTTTGGCACCTACACTTATATGAGAAAATGCGCCTATTTTGCATTCGTGTTCTACAACACAAGAGGTATTTAAAATAACTCCTTTAGCAATAAAAGCCTTAGCATTAACTACCACACAAGGCATAATTAAAACTCCACCTTCTTCCAAAAAAGCACTAGGACTTATAATAGCACTTGGATGGATTAAATTAACTATTTTAAAACCATTTTCTTT
This sequence comes from Campylobacter sp. TTU-622, assembly GCF_016598965.1. NCBI lineage: Bacteria > Pseudomonadati > Campylobacterota > Epsilonproteobacteria > Campylobacterales > Campylobacteraceae > Campylobacter > Campylobacter sp. TTU-622. The sequence continues at coordinate 5,655 of NZ_JAENKR010000030.1, read as the reverse complement.
AATAATATTAAAAACTTTCTCTCTAATATTATTATCACCTATAGCAACAAATATATCCCATTTTGGCAAATCTTTGCTAAATTTCATACCCTTATTATCATCTAAAAAAATACATTCTTCATAGCCTAAAGACTTTGCCACATCTGCACAAACTAAACCGTGGCCCCCTGCTCCATAAATATAGATTTTTTTAGTTCTTTCCATTAAATTTTTCCGTTGTAGCTTGACCTGTTTTATTAATTCCACTTCGTTTTAAAACTTTGAAAAAGGTCAAAAAAAGAATTTTTAAATCAAGAGCAAAAGAAATATGTTCTACATAATATACATCAAGTTCAAATTTTTGTTTCCAAGAAATATCATTACGTCCATTAACTTGAGCCCATCCTGTAATACCTGGCTTTACATTATGACGCATTTTTTGTCTTAAGTCATAAAGTTTTAAATATTCGGGCAATAAAGGACGCGGTCCTACAAAGCTCATATCACCTTTTAAAACATTAAAAAGTTGCAATAATTCATCTAAGCTTAAACTTCTAATAATTTTCCCTAAAGATTTTAAACGCATTTCATCAGGAAGTAAATTTCCTTGCGCATCTCTTTCATCACTCATTGTTTTAAATTTATAAATTTTAAACTCTTTTTCATAAAGCCCAGGTCTAATTTGTGTAAAAATTACGCTTTTTTGAGTAATTTTTAAAAGTATAGCAATAATTAAAATCAGAGGCGAAAAAAAACTTAATAAAATCAAAGCTAAAATAAAATCTAAAATCCTTTTAATATATTTTTTATACATTTTTTATACTTTCATCATAAATTTTTAAATAACTTTTTGCAATTAAATTTTCATCCAATTTTAAAGCTTCCTTGAATGCATTATGAGCTAAATTTTCTCTTAATTTTATATCTTCTATTAATAAAATAATTTTTTCAACAAAATCATTTGTATTTTTACTTTGAAATAAAAGACCATCATAGCCATTTGAAATCGCTTCTACACAACCTTCACAATCACTTACTATACAAGCTTTTGCGCAAGCTTTTGCCTCTAAAATAGTAGCAGGAAAACCTTCTTTATAGCTTGGCAAAACAAAAATATCACATAAATTTAACAAAAAAGCTATATCATCTCTTGATCCAAGATAAAAAACTTCACCTTTTTGTAAAAACTCCAAAGGAGCACAAGATTTATTATCGTCTCTTCCGCCTACTAAAATAAAATTAGCTCTATCATTTAAAAGCTTAGCCGCTTCATAAAATTCTTTAATTCCCTTATGCCACAAAGCCCTAGCTATCATTAAAACCAAAGGTTTATCAGGCATATTGTATTTTTTTAAAAAATTCATTTTAATATCATTTTGTATTTGCATAGGAAAAAATTTTTTAAGATTAACTCCTACAGATTTTATAATACAAATTTTATCCTCTTTTAAGCCCAAATTTTTCATAAATTTAGCATTGCTTTCATTGACAAAAATAAATTTGGTAGCCAATTTAAAAGATATTTTATATAATGAATTAATCATTGTTCTTACTAATTTACTTTTAAAGTCTTCATCAATATAAAATGATCCAAGTCCTTCTACAAGAGCAAAAATAAATTTAATTTTTGCTACTTTTGCTGCCATTACTCCAAAAGTATTGCTTTTATGAGCACTTGTTTGAAGCAAATCTAAATTTAAAGTTTTTAAAGTTTTTACAAGGTGTAAAAAATTTCTAAAGACAATCAAAGGATTAAGGCTTGAACGATTTAGTTCATAAAAAATAATATTAGCTTTTAATTCTTGAAGCTTATTAGCATAATTATCTTTTGGAACTATAATAAATACCTCATCTCCTCTTGTTAATAAAGCTTTAATAATTGGGGCTCTAAAATGATAAATACTCATACCAGAATGGCTTAAAAATCCTATTTTCATATTTTTAATTTAAATACCTTTGCTTCTTTAGTGTTTAAAACCAAATCAAATAAATTTTTATCATAATTGCCTAAAAAAAACATTTGAACAAAAGCACTTTGATACATATTTTTATCCATTAAAATAAATTGAGTAAAAGGCATAGAGGAATCTTTGATATAAAAAATATAAAAATTTGCATTAGGATCTACATTGATAATTTTATATTCATTTTTTTCAACAGAATCAAACTCTATAAAACTATTAATTGCAAAAACATCTCCGTTTAATTTAAAATTTCTAAAATCATTACTTAAAATAATTCCATTACTTAAAATAATTTCCCCATTATCTTCACCTAAAACATAAGAAGTGCTAAAAGTAAAAGGTTTATTAATCTCTCCTGTTTCAAGATCTATAAAAGAAAAACTTGCAACAGTTGAAAAAATTGAAACCATTCGTGATGGAAGATAAAGATAAATATCTCTTGTCTTTGGGGTATTAATTTTAAAATCTTCTTTACTTAAAGAATTTAAAAACAATTCAACATTGCTTTGATTGTAATCTTTCATCATAGCATCAAGCAAATCATTATATGGTTTATAAAAACTTTTTTCAGTATATTCTACACTCAACCTTGCCATATTTGCAGCTGATCTTTGATCTTTACTTAGAACAAAAGAAGGGAAAAAATTATCTTTTCCTAAATGTTTTCCACCATCCACTAAAGTTTTGACATCACTATAATATCTAATAGGATATCCATAATCCCACCAAGTTACAACATAATCTTCTCTTGAGGCTAATGCTTTAAGTTTTGTTAAAAGAGTCGCTTCATTTTGAGTAAAAACAGTTGGAGCTTTATAATTATAAATATGTTTTAAAGCAAAAGATAAACTCATTATTAAAATAGCTATCATAAAAAAAACACGCATTAATTTTAGATCTTTTTTATGCAAACATTCTAAAATCATAAAAATACAAAAAAATGCTATTAAAAATACAAAATGCTAAAGATATAAGATTTTTTAGATTTTTTTTAATAGTAGCTTTTGTTTTTATTTCGGTATTGTTTATATTTTTTTATTTAATGCAAAATGAAAATCTTAATTTATATGATTTTTTAGAATATTTTGTATTTTAATTTTTTCTATATATTCTAAAATTTTAATACTCAAAAAGCCAAATCCCAAAGCCATAATAGGCACAGCATAGATAGTAAAACGAAGCCCACCTTTAAGCGCTAAAAAACCAAGCAAAAGCATAGGTAAAGTTAAAATCATACTTTTATGCTGTTTGGCAAATAAAATAAAACCTATAAAAGAAAGCAAAAAGATAATTTCATTAGAGCTTATTCTTTGCATAAAAACACTTAAATCTATACTTTCAACTTCTTGTATTGTTTTATTGACATTAAAATAAACAAAACCTCGAGTCAAGCTGGTGCTTAAATCAGTGCGAAATATATAAAATTTAAGCTGATAAAGTATAGGGTCAATACCACCACTTAAAATTAAAAAAATAAAAGTGATAAAACCTAAAACAAGAAGTAGTTTTAGATTAAAATAATAATTTTTTAAAACAAAAAGAGAAAAAAGTATCACTATAATAGCACTTTGATAAAACCAAGCAATATTTGAAAGAGTGATAAGCATTAAAATAATGCTCATATATAATATTGTTTCTTTTCTATGAAAAATAAGAGTATAAATAAAAAAAAGTCCTATTAATGCAACATTTAAAGTGTAACTTGATGGATACCACCAAAGATAAATCATTACACAAAAAGGCAAAAGGATAAAAGATAATAAATCTTTTTTTAAAATAAGTCTTATCATAAAAAATAAAATAAACATAGGAAGAACTATTACAAGCATATCTGTATCATAATACCCTGCCATAGTGCGATTATAATAGCTATTTGCTATACTTGCTAAAAGAGCGGCTATAAAACCCATTAAAGGATTTTTATATTCATTAGCAATCAATATAATTGGCACAACAACTAAAGAAGATAAAAATATACTCATATATAAAATAATACTTTCAAAAGAAAAAGGAGTAATTTTATAAATCCAATAAGTAAGAGTAGAAAGCGATGAGCCATAATAACTTAAATCATTAGGCTGATGAAAACCTGCTATCATATCTCTTGCACCTTCTGCAAAAGCATAGCCATCATTTGAAATAATCATTAATTCATTATTGAAAAAATACTCATTAAATTCACTTGCCCAAAAAATCCAATAAAAACGACATATAATACTAAAAATAAAAGCAATTAAAATAAAAGCGAGTAAGTTGTAATTTTTAAAAATATCATTCATCTTTTGCATTTTCTACCCTAATAAATATTTTAAAGCATCTCTTGCGATTTTAACTTTATCAAACTCTGATGCCCTTTGTTTTGCTTTATTTTTATAAATATTTTTTAAATTTTCATCTTCTAGCATTAATTTTAAACCCTCATACATACTCTCTTCATTATTTACTTCCACCAAAAGACCAAATTCATTATTGCCAAACAACTCTTTTGCTCCGCTTTGATGATCTGTACAAACTACCGCACAAGAACAGGCTAAACTTTCAATTAAAACATTAGAAAAACCTTCAAACACTGAAGCAAAAGCAAAAAATTCGCATTTAGACATATATTTATAAGGATTATTATCAAAACCTAAAAGCAAAACCTTTTCTTTTAAATTTAATTGAAAAATTAATTTTTCAAGTTCATTTTTTAAAATTCCTTCTCCTAAAATAACAAGCTTTAAATCTGTTTTTAATCTCGCATAAGCTCTAATTAATAAAGTATGATTTTTTCCTTTATCTAATCTTCCTACGCTTAATATAAACTTATCTTTTAATTTAATAGGTTCTAAAGATTTTTTTTCTATATTTTCTAAATCAATAGCATTATATAAAATATTACATTTTTCTTTTTTAATATTAAAATTTTGCACTAAATCTTCTAAATTTCCCATAGAATTAGGTAAGATTAAATCGGCCTTAGGATATAAAAAATAAATTAAAGCTTTATTAATAAGAGAATTAAAATTTTTTTTAGCATACATCACGCTAGGAGTTGTGCATTCATTAATCACCAATCTTGCTTTTAATCCAAACATTCTTGCTAATAAAGCAATATAATTAGGACGATTAAGAAAAACAAATTGTATATCAATATTTAATTCTTTACAAAGTTTTTTATATTTTAAGGCTAAAAAAGGAAGTTTTAAAAATTTCATCAAAGAATTTTCATTAGGATATGATTTTTCTAAAAAATGTATTTTACATTCTGGAATTTCATAAGAAATTTTATCATTCATTAAAATAAGATGTACTTCAAATTTCATATTTAAAATAGGGAATAAGGTTGCAACAACTCTTTCTGCTCCACCACTGCCTAAAGAATAAATAAAAATAGCTAATTTTTGCATAAACTCACTCTAACTTTTGATAAAAAAATAATAATCTTATTTGGAATTATACTTAAACTTAGTAAGATTAAGGCAGGTGTATTAAATTTAATCCATAAGCTTTTATAAAGACAAAAATACATTTGTTTATAAAGATGGGCTAACTTAGCATAATAAGCCGCCATTTTATAATAATTTGCACATTGTTTTTTATAATCTTTATCTTTACTTTTTAAAAGTTCATCTTCAACTATCCTAGCAAGCTCTAAATAACCAAGATAAACTCTTTTTGAATTTTTAATAGCTCCTAAAGTTACACTATCTTCTCTATTAATCTTATATAC
>NZ_JAENKR010000002.1:0-51623 GCF_016598965.1 Campylobacter sp. TTU-622 | reverse complement strand
CTTACAAAGTCTTGGTAAAAATAAAGGAGATGTTATAAATGATAATGCTTCAATCACACAAAAGCTTAATTTTTTAATTGATAAAGATGTTGATAAAGATGGAAAAATAGAACTTGGAGAGGAAAAATCTAAAAGCAATAGAGAATTATTAAGCGAACTTAGAGAAAGTTTAAATGGAACTCAAAAAGTTACCGATAGAATAGACCCTCAAAAAATAAATAAAGAAGAACAAAAGGATAAAATCAAAACAAATGACAATAAAGAAGATTTACTCAAAAAAGCACAAGAAAAAGGTTTAAATGCATTAAATGCAGCTGAGCAAGAAAAATTAAAAATGCAAAACCCTAAAGAATTTGAAAAATTACAAGAAAAATCTTTGCAAAATTTAAGCTTAAATTTAAACAAAGATTTTAATCAAATAAAACTTATAGATAAACTGGTCTAAAAGGTATTTAAATTTATACCTTTTAGAGTATTACTTAAAGTCTTACTTATAAAACTTGAACTTTCAACACTTAATTTTTCTAAAAATTTATCTAATTTATCTTCTTCTTTCCAAATAGGATTTTTAATTCCTGCTAAATGTTCTAGCTCTTTTTTAGCACTCTCATAATCACTAAGTTCATCAATAAGCTTTAAATCTTTTGCTTCTTTAGCTAAAAATACTCTTGCATTAGCCCAAGCATCTTTTTTGTCAAGATTTAAATCACGCTCTTTTGCCACAAAACCTGTAAAAAGATCATAGCTTTGATTGATTAAATTTTGTAAATATTTTTTTTCTTCAATAGTCCAAGCCCTTGTAAAAGTTCCAGCACTTTTAAATTCTCCAGCTTGCAAACTTTGCTCTTTAATGCCAAGCGTATTTGCTAACTCGCTTATATCTATTCCTTGCATAATAACACCAATTGAACCTATAAAACTTGCAGGATTAGCTAAAATTTTATTTGCACTTGCTCCTGCTAAATAACTTCCACTTGCCATAGTTCCGCTTGCATAAACAATTACAGGTTTTTTCTCTTTTAAATTTTTAATAGCTAAAGCAAGCTCCATACTTGGTGCAAAAGATCCACCTGGAGAATCTATAACAAAAAGTACTCCTTTTATATTGTCGTTATTTTTTGCATTGATAATCCTTTCTAAAACCTTTGAACTATCAAAAATTTCTCCTTTTAAATCAATACGTTCTAAATTTGCAAAACTTGATTTTGAAGTAGAATTTGACATAAAAATCAAAAAAACAATAAATAAAAAAACAAAAGTTTTAAAATAGGTATTAATAAATTTAATAACATTTCCAATAAATTTAAACAAACACTTTAAAATTTGCATTCTTTTCCTTTAATAAATAATTTTTCAACGTATTTTGCATTAAGAATAAACTGCAAAGGCAATTGTGAATTTTCACATTCTTCAACTTCAAAAAGACTAAAATCAGCACTTTTTCCAACCTTAATTTCACCTAGATTTAAATTTAAAGCTTTAGCTGGATAAAGTGTTGTCATTAAAATAAGTTTTTTTGATAATTCTAAAAGATTGAAATCTTTATGTATAAGTAAATTAGCACGCATTTCATCTAACATAGATAAAGAGATATTTGAACTTAATCCATCTGTACCAAGATGAATATTTAAACCACTTTTTAAAGCTTGCTTTAAATTTAAACTCCTTGTGCTTAAAAGACGATTTGAAAAAGCACAATGTGTTATAGAATGCAAATTTATATCCAAATTTTTCCATTCTTTTAAATAAACACAATGAGTAAAAAGTGTTCTTACTTCTTTAAAAAGTTTTAAAAAATTATCCACATTATAAAGCGGTGCTGGATTAGAAGTAAAATTTTTTAAATAGTTTTTAAATTTCCCTTTTGCAAATCTTAACCAAAAATTTTCAATCTTACTTTCTAATAAATGAGTGCTAACAAGTAAATTTTGCTTCTTTGCCAAATCAAGAGCAAATTTAGCAAGCTTTGGGTGAGTAGAATAAGCAGAATGGATTGAAATTGCTGGGATAAATAGCTCGCTTTTATATTTTAATGCATCTTGAAATCTTTTTAAAAAATCTTCTTTTTTATTAGGAATTTGACTTTCGCTAACGCCTAAAATCTCATTAAAAAATATTATACGCATTCCTTCTTCACTTGCTTTAACGCAAGGTTTTAAATCGCTTCCAAAACTTGAAATTTCGCCTATAGTCGCTGTCCCTGTTTTACGCATCCAATTTAGCTTTTCTAAAATCAAATTATCTTTAGCTTCTTTGCTAAGTTCGTCTCTTGAATTAATAACACTTTTTAACCAAATTAAAAATTCTCCAAAATGTAAAGTATAAGAATTTGCACTAAATTCTAAATGAGTATGAGGATTGATAAAAGAAGGAAGCAAAAGAGTATGTTTGTGAGACTTTATGAGTTCTGCTTTAGGATATTTTTTTTGCAAGGTTTCTAAAGAATCTATAGCAATAATTTGTTCATTAAAAGCCAAAGCTTTTTTTTCTAAAATACTGAATTTTTCATTGCATAAAAATATTTTATCACTATAAATTATTTTCATACTTTCCTTTCAAAATTATAATTGTAACAAAAATTTATTTTAAAATGTTATAATATTAAATTAAAGAATTTAACTTTTAAGGTTTAAACTATGAAAATAATGGTAATTCAAGGACCAAATATCAATATGTTAGGTCTTAGAGAAGTTGGAGTTTATGGCTTAATGAAAATGGATGAAATTCATGAGCAAATGAAAATTGCTGCTTCTCAAAATAATGTTGAGCTTGATTTTTTTCAAAGCAATTTTGAAGGTGAAATTGTAGATAAAATTCAAGAGTGTTTAGGTGTATTTGATGGCATTATTATAAATGCTGCGGCATACTCTCATACTTCTATTGCGATTCGAGATGCAATTGCTGGAGTTGGCTTACCAACTATAGAAGTTCATATTTCTAATATTTATCGCAGAGAAGAATTTAGACAAAAAAGCCTTTTAAGTCCTGTTTGTTCAGGAAGTATAGTAGGTTTTGGACCTTTTGGATATCATCTTGCCTTAATGGGTGTTTTACAAATTTGTGATCAAATTCAAAAAATTAAAGAGCAACAAAACCAACAAAATGTTAAAAATTAATGGAGCAATGCGCTTTGAAAAAAGTCGCTTTTTTCCTTATTGTAATAAAGGGGTAATTAAACAAAAATATTATGCTTTTATAGGTCTTGGAAGCAATATAGAACCTGAAAAAAAACGTTTTGATATTTTTTTTAGAAAACTTCTAGATGATAAAAGAATTAAGATTTTAGCTACCTCTCCTTTTTTAATTAATAAAGCATTTGGATTTACAGAGCAAAAAGATTTTACAAATGCTATAATGATTATTGCAACTAATTTGCACGCGAGAGCTCTTTTAAAAATTTTACTTTATTATGAGTTAAAATTTAAACGAAAAAGAACTTTTAAAAATGCTCCAAGAACTTTAGACCTTGATCTTTTATATTTTTCACAAAAAGTAAGAAAAGATTCTTGGTGTGAGGTTCCTCATATTGGAGTAAAAGATAGAATAAGTGTGATTTTGCCTATGGGCTTATTATAAAGGAAAAATTAATGGGACAACTTATCCATACCTTTACCGTTGAAGATACTGAAGAAATTATACCTAAAGTCAAGCAAGACTATGGAGATAAAGCTTTAATTATAACCAATAAACAAATAAGGCCAAAAACCATTAATCGCAAAGGGATTTATGAGGTAATGGTAGCCATAGAAGAATCAGACTATGAAGAACATCTTAAAAAAATGGGTAAAACTTTACCAAATAAACAAACTAAACAAGCTAATTCTTATCAAAATCAAAAAATAGAACAATCAAAAATTTCAAAGAAGTTAGAAGATGAAGATGTAGTTTTGGATTTTTCATCCAATCTAAAAACTCAACCTATAAAAGAAAAATTTCCAAAAAATAATCTTGAAAATATTAAAGAAAAATTATCAGAAGTTAGCAGTGAAATTTCAAAAGTAACTAATACACCTTTACCAAACTATGAGGTGACTCCAAATTACAATAAAAAAATAGAATCATTTGAAAAGCAAATCAATAAACTTAATGATAAAATGAATTTGCTTGTTGATATGATGTGGGATGATAAAGCTGAAGCAAGAAAAAATCTTGTTATACCGCCAGAATTTGCCAGTATTTATAAACAAGCTAAAGAAAGCGGTATGAAAGAAGAACATTTAGAAGCTATTATGAAAGCAACTATTGAAAATATGCCAACAGCTATGAAAACCAATAAAGAAGCTGTGCAAAAATATTTTTATTCACTTTTACGCAGTATTTTGCCTTGTCGTGTAGAAAGTGAAATTAAAAAACAAAAAATTATGATGTTAGTAGGCCCAACAGGAGTTGGAAAAACCACAACTTTAGCGAAGCTTGCTTTTCGCTATGCTTATGGAGATAAACGCTATAAAACCGGAATTATTACTTTAGATACTTATAGAATTGGAGCCGTGGAACAATTATTTCAATATGCAAAAATGATGAAATTGCCTATTATTGATAGCATAGAACCAAAAGATTTGGATGAAGCTATTAAAAGCCTAAATAATTGCGAAGTGATTTTAGTTGATACCATAGGAAATTCTCAATATGATCAAAATAAGTTAGCAAAAACCAAAGAATTTTTATCTCATTCTAATGCACAAATTGATGTGAATTTGGTAATTTCAGCTAATACAAAACATGAAGATTTGATCGAAATTTATAAAAATTTTTCTTTTTTAAATATCGATACACTTATTATTACAAAATTTGATGAAACAAAGGTTTTTGGTAATATTTTTTCTTTAATTTATGAAACAAATATTCCTCTTAGTTTTTTTTCTATAGGTCAAGAAGTTCCTGATGATTTAGAAGTTGCAAATAGCGACTTTTTAGTGCGTTGTATTTTAGAAGGATTTAAAGGAAAAGCAAGTGAATAATCAAGCTAATAAATTAAAAAATTTAATGAATGAAAATGGAAAAAGAAAATCCAAAAATACACATTTTATTTCAATTACAAGCGGAAAAGGTGGAGTAGGTAAAAGTACAATAAGTGCTAATTTAGCAAATGTTTTAGCTTCTAATAACTATAAAGTAGGTCTTTTTGATGCAGATATAGGCTTAGCAAATTTAGATGTAATTTTAAATATACGTATTCAAAAAAATCTTTTGCATGTTTTAAAAGGCGAATGTTCCTTAGAAGATATTTTAATAGAAGTAAAACCAAATTTATGGCTTATACCTGGAGAAAGCGGGGATGAAATATTAAAATATAATGATAAAAATATTTATGAAAGATTTTTAAATCAAACAAGTATTTTAGATGAGCTTGATTTTTTGATTATTGATACAGGAGCAGGAATTGGAGGTAATATTTTAAATTTTTTAGAAATGTCAGATGAAGTTATAATTGTAACTGTTCCCGATCCAGCAGCAATTACTGATGCTTATGCAACTATTAAAACCACCTCTAAAACTAAAGAAAACTTATTAATGATTTTTAATATGGTTAAAAATGAAAATGAGGGATTAAAAGTCTTTGAAAATATTAAAAAAGTTGCTGATGCAAATATAAAAAATCCTTTAAAATTAGAATTTTTAGGATTTTTATCAAATAGTAAGGATGTAAGTTCAAGTATCAAAAAAAGAACTTTATTTACTGATGATAATACAAACTCAAGTGATGAGCTTAAAGCTCTTGCTTCAAAGCTTTTATATAGATTGGAACAAAAAGTGCTTAACAATGTCTCAAATAGAAGTTTTTCAAATTTCTTTAGAAAAATTATAGAAAGATTTTAACAAAAGAGAAAATATGAGAACTGAAAATTACGTAGCATTTTTTACTGTTTGTGGTTTTTTTATAGGACTTTCATTTAGCGTTATTAGTGTAGATGAAGCTTTTGATATTATTTTATTTACATGCTTTATTACTTTTGCTTTTTATATTTTTGCACATATTGCTATAATGAATTTTATTGATATTAAAAAAATTAGCGGTCGTATTTTTAATAAAAATGATTATGAAAAAACCAGCAATAATATTATCAATGATTTAATTATTCGCGAGAAAAAAATGGATATAATTTTAGAAAAACTTAATCAGGAAAGAGAAAGTCTTAAAAAGAATGATCCAAAGGAAAGACGTAAAAATGCTAAAAAAGCCGCCTAAAGCTTATGAGCAAATAATTAAAAAAGAACAAGATGATCTTGTTGTAGCTTATATGCCTGCTTTACGTGCTATGGCTTTTAAACTCAAAGAAAAACTCCCTTCAAGCATAGATGTTAATGATTTAATTAGCACCGGTGTTGAAGAAATGATTAAACTTTCACGCAGATATAATAAAGAACAAAATGATAATTTTTGGGGTTTTGCAAGAAAAAGAGTAAATGGATCTATGCTTGATTATTTAAGAAGCTTAGATGTAATGAGTCGTAATAATAGAAAGATTATTAAGAGTATTGATAATCTCATAGATGAATACTATCAAGAATACGAAAGTGAGCCTGATGATGAATACTTGGCTAAAAAATTAGATCTTGATATAGAAAAAGTTAGAGAAGTAAGAACTGCTCATGCAATAAGCTATACCCTTCCTTTAGATGAACAAATTGAACTTTATAATGAAGATAATACTTTAGAAAAAATTGAAAAAGATGAACTTTTAGAAAAAATTAATGAAATTTTAGAAGGTTTAAAAGAACGCGATCAGTTAATAATTCAACTTTACTATTATGAAGAGCTCAATCTTAAAGAAATAAGTGAAATTTTACAAATTAGCGAAAGTAGAATTTCTCAAATTCACAAAAAACTTCTTAAAAAAATAAGAGAAAGGCTTGCTTAATGGCTGAAATACTTTCTCAAGAAGAAATTGATGCTCTACTTGAAGTTGTAGATGATAATACGGATACTCCAGTATCTTCTAATAATAAAGAAGATAAAGAAGAAAGAAATATAGTCGTTTATGACTTTAAAAGGCCTAATAGAGTTTCTAAGGAACAATTAAGAACAATTAAAGGTATTCATGATAAATTAGCAAGAAATCTTGCTTCTCAAATTTCATCTATGATGAGAAGTATAGTAGAAACTAAACTTCACTCCGTTGATCAAATGACTTATGGTGAATTTTTAATGTCTTTACCGAGTCCAACAAGCTTTAATGTTTTTTCTATTAAACCTTTAGATGGTAATTGCGTTTTAGAAATTAATCCAAGTATTGCTTTTCCAATGATCGATAGACTCTTGGGGGGTCAAGGAGATAGCTACGAAGCTTCACGTGAGCTTACAGATATAGAGCTTAATTTATTGGATTCTATTTTGCGTATTATTATGCAAAGACTCAAAGAAAGTTGGGCAAGTGTTACTGAAATTTATCCTAGTATCGAAGCAAAAGAATCTAGCCCGAATGTAGTTCAAATAGTTTCTCAAAATGAAATTGTTATTATGGTTGTAATGGAGATTATTATAGGAAACTCAAGTGGTATGGTAAATATTTGCTATCCAGTTGTGCATTTAGAATCTATTCTTTCTCGTTTGGCAAATCGTGATATTATGATGGGAGAAACCTCAGCTAAAAAATCTCGCAATAAAGAATTAAAAACTCTTATTGGTCGTGCTGAAGTTGTTTATGAAGCTATTTTAGGAAAAACATTAATTAGTGTGCATGAATTTTTAGAGCTTAATCAAGGAGATATTTTACGCCTTGATAGAGAGGCAGATGATAAAGCAATAGTTTGCATTGATAAAAAAGAAGTTTTTTTAGCACAAATTGGTTTGCATCGTTTTAGAAAATCAATTAAAATTTTAGAACTTATCAGAACCGACAAAGATGAAATTAAAGAGATTCTCGAAAAATATGAAGAAGAAAGAAAAGCAAAAGCTAATGTTTATGATCAAGAAGAAACTCAGGAAGAGGAAGAAGAAATATGATTGATGAATTTTTAAAACTATTTACAAATGAATGTATAAGCACAATAGAAGGTTTAACAGGAAAAAGCGCAGAATTTAGCGAATATAAAGAATTTGATATTTCAACTCAAGATACTCTAAAACCTCCTTTAGTATATGTAGATTTTAATATGAACCCAACAGGTAAAATAGGAATTCTAGCTAGTGCTGTTTTAATGAGTGCAATTGGTGAATGGATGATGGGGGAAGAAGAAATCACCAAAAATGATCAACTCGGTGATGATGAAATGGATGCAGCTAAAGAAGCTATACAAAATATTATTTCGGCTTTCTCTACAAGCTTAGGAGCACAAAAAGAAATTCCGAAATTAGAATTTAATTTTAATTCTTGTAAATTTAATTCTGATCAGCCAGAACTTAAAGATTTTATTAAAGTTTATCTTTATGATGTAAAAATAGAAGATTTAAACGAACAAATCTCTTTAGTAATGGATAAAAGCTTTTATAATTTACTCACGAAAAAAGAAGATGATAGTACCGATAGTGTAGAAAATTCTAAAGACAACGATAAAAAAATCGCACTAAGCGAAGAACTTAGAAATATTAATCTTATTATGGATGTAAGACTTCCAGTACGTGTGCGTATAGGTAATAAAAAAATGCTTTTAAAAGATGTTTTAACTATGGATATAGGTTCTGTTGTAGAGCTTAATCAATTGGCTAATGATCCTTTAGAAATTTTAATTGGAGAAAAAAGAATTGCCTATGGAGAAGTTGTTATAGTTGATGGAAATTTTGGAGTTCAAGTAACTGAAATAGGAAGCAAAAAAGAAAGATTAGAACAACTTAAATGAAAAATGTAAAACTTGATATTGAAAAATTTGAAAATATCCCTAATTTTCAAAAAGCTGTAACTTTTTTTGGTTCAGCAAGATTGAAAGAGGATAATATTTATTATAAAAAAGCCAAAGAATTAGCACAAAAGTGTGTTGAAAATGATTTTTGTGTTATTAGTGGTGGAGGTGGAGGAATTATGAAAGCAGCCAACGAGGGCGCTTTTAAAAATAAAAATAATAAAATTCCTATACAATCTGTAGGTTTTAATATTTTCTTACCTTTTGAACAAAAACTTAATGATTTTATAGAGTATAATATCACTTTTAAGAGCTTAGCCATACGCAAAATGGCTCTTATTCAAAAGAGTCTAGCTTTTGTGATCTTCCCAGGCGGCTTTGGAACCTTAGATGAATTATGTGAAATAATTACATTAAAACAACTCGGTTTTAAAAAAGATGTTCCTATTATTTTATTTGGGAAAGATTTTTGGCAAAGCTTTGATGAATTCGTCAGAAATTCTTTGCTTGAATGTAATCTTATTACAAAAGGAGATGAGTTAAAGTATAAAATCACTGACGACTTAGATTTTATCATTCAAACTTTAAAGGAACAATTATGAAAATTCTAGTCGCAATGAGTGGAGGAGTAGATAGCTCAGTAACTGCTTATAAACTTAAAAATTTAGGTCATGAAGTAATAGGATGCTATATGAAGCTTCATGGAAAACCAAATTATCACGAAGACAATATCAAAAAAGTTCAAAAAGTAGCAAATTTTTTAAATATTCCTTATCATATTTTAGATTTACAAGAGGATTTTAAAAATAAAGTCTATATGCCATTTGTTAATACTTATAAAGAAGGAAAAACACCTAATCCTTGTGCTTTATGTAATCGTTTTATTAAACTTGGAAAACTTTTAGAATTTGCCAAAAGCTTAGGTTGTGAAAAACTTGCTACGGGACATTATGCAAGAATTGAAAATGGATATATTAAAGTAGCTTTTGATGAAAGTAAAGATCAAAGTTATTTTTTAGCTAATGCTGATAAAGAGGCTCTAAAATATCTTATATTTCCTCTTGGAGAAATGAAAAAAGAAGATGTTAAAGCTTTTGCTTCTACCATAGAAGAATTAAAATCATTTGCAACCCAAAAAGAAAGTTCTGAAATTTGTTTTGTTGAAGATACTTATATTAAAGTTTTAGATCAATTTATGGATACAAAAATACCAGGAGAAGTTTTAAATAGTAGCGGGAAAGTTATAGGAAAACACGAAGGCTATATGCACTATACCATAGGAAAAAGAAGAGGATTTGAAGTACGCGGAGCACATGAACCTCATTTTGTTTTAAAAATAAAACCAAAAGAAAATCAGATAATAGTAGGCACAAAAGAAGAGCTTAAAGTTAGTAATTTTAATCTAAAAAATATTAATCTTTTTATAGAAGCTAAAGAGCTTGATTGTGCAGTAAAAATTCGTTATCGTTCTAAATCAACACCTTGTAAAGTAATTATCAATGATGATAAAAGTGCTAATATAATTTTACACGAACCAGTTTATGGTTTAGCAAGTGGACAAATGGCTGTATTTTATGACAATGATAAAGTCATAGCTAGTGGCTTTATAGAATAATTTTGTAATTATCTTAAAAAGATAATTACAATAACTTTATCAAAAATCTAATAATAAATTTATATTTATTAGACTTTTTAAAAAACTATTTTTCAAATAAAAATTAATTTTTAAGCTTATAATTAATAGGAATTAAAATTTTAATATTTTTATCATATTTTGGAAAGTGTTTGGATGCTAATTGTATTGTTTTTAGAGCGCTTTCATCTAATAATTTATGTCCTGAACTTTTTATAATTTTTAAATACTCTAATTTTCCTTCTTGTTTCCATAAAAATTCAATTAAAACTACACCCATCATGCGCATTTTAATAGCTTGTCTTGGATAAATTAAAGAATCTTGTATAGCTTTTTTAATCTCTTGTAAAAAAGGATGGTTGTCATTAAAATTTACACTTTCTGTTTCTATATTTTGTTTTGAAATTGAATTAGAATTTAAATTTTGAATTTCTTTTGAAACAATGGCTTCATTAAATTTATTTAGATTTTCTTTAATTAGAGGCTTTTTTTTAAATTCTTTATGTTTTTTTGGTTTGTGATTTTCAATAATTTTTTCTTTTATAGGTGGGATAGGTGGAATTGGGATATTCTCTTTTTCTTGTTGAATAATGTTATCTTGAGAAGAATTTATAGTAAATTGTCTCATTGAAAGAGAAAATACTTCTTGATTCTTAAATTCTATTTTAAATAAAGTAATACTAGAAAATAATAAAAATAATAAAGGCAAAAAAAACAAAAAAGAAAGATAGAAAGCTTGAAACTTATGATTTTTCAATATATTAATCATTCTTTTTCTCAGTTAAAATTTGAAAATTTTCGTGATTTTTAGCTTTTAATAAATCAATAATTTTTACAAAACTTTCAAATTTAGCATCTTTATCACTTTTTAATTCTACTATAACTTTAGGATTTAAATTATCAATAGTATTTTTAAGCTCGTCTAAACTTATTTTTCTATCATCAATATAAAAAATATTTTGCGCATTAATTGCAATAGAAATTTTTTCTTCTTTATCGTTTATATTTATGCTATTTTGACTTGATGGAAGATTAATTTTTATAGTTCCTTGTGCTATAAAAGTAGAAATACTTAAAATTATAGCAAGCAAAACAAGCATAATATCGATAAAAGGAACTATGTTTAACCCTTCATTTTTTGGAAGTTTAATCATTTTTATTCTCATTATAAATTCTAAAAGAATTGCTAAGAAGTGATACTTTACGCAATAAAGCATTATAAGCAATCAAAACAGGAATGGCTACCAAAAGCCCTAAAGCTGTTGCTTTAAGCGCCAAAGAAAGTCCTATAACTATAGATTTTACATCTATACTGCCAGCTAAACCCATTTCATAAAAAGTTATCATTATACCTATAACAGTTCCTAAAAGCCCTATATAAGGTGCATTAGAATAAATAATATAAAGTGTTGTTAAATTTTCACTTATTGCATCATCAAATTTTTCTTGATTTTTATAATCACCAAATTCAAGCTTTTTGAAAAATAATATTCTTTCTATAACACACCAAAGTGCTATAAAAGCCATAAAGCCCAAAACTACAAAAATAATTAAATCTATATAATTTTTTAAAAATTCCATAAAAAACTCCAAATTTTGTAGTTTATGATTATATTAAAATAACTCTAAATTTAAAATTAATATCTATTATCAAAATTTATTATAATTTTTATTTAAAAATTTTTAAAATTAAAAATAATAAAAAACATTTCATTTTTATTTTTAATAAGAATAACAAAAATTTATTGATATTTTTTTAACTGTTGCTCATTCTTTTTATATTCACTTCACAAATTATGATTACAATTCATTCAATCAAAAATTTTTTAAGGAGTTTTTATGAAAAAAATATTTTTTGCAATTTTAGCCACAGTAGCAATGCTTTATGCTGATATGGTTGTTTCGGTTGATTCTTTACCGCAAAATGCTCAAAAATTTATCCAAACTTATTTTAAAGGAACTCAAATAGCTCTTGTAAAAAAAGATATTGATTCTTTTGATGTTACTTTAAATGATGGCACAGAAATTGATTTTATTATCAATGGAGAATGGAAAGAAATTGATGGAAATTATAAAGCTATTCCAACTGGTTTTTTACCTGCTAATTTAATTTCTAAAGTTCAAGCTTCTCAAGCAAATGCGCAAATCATAGAAGTAAGCAAAGAAATTAATGGTTATAAATTTAAATTTAATAATAATATGAAAGTTTATACAGATATAAATGGAAATATTTTAGGACAAAAATTTGATGATTAAAATAAAGCTTGTTTAAAAAACAAGCTTTTAAATCTTAATCATTCTCCTGGAAAATAATTTGGATTTTTCCAAGGTCCATATTTAACTTTTATATATTCTTTTGGATCTAAATTTTGCTGTGGGGATGCAAAATATTCTGGTTTTAAAGAAGGAGACTTACTATAAGCAGTATCAAGTCCTGCACGATTTTCTGTTGTCGTAATTGGCATTCTTACAAAACCTGTATTAACATAAGCTGCAATATCAAGTGCATCTTCATTGCTTAAAATAGGATTATCATAACTTGCACCATAAGGCATAGCTGATTTTAAAAATCTTGCTAAAAAAGGTATCATTGACATATGTCCTCCATCAGGATAAATAAGTAACGATGGATAAAGATGGCCCCCGCCTTGCGTATAATTTTCATTTTTAACGCCTAATCCCTTTTCACCATGACAAGCTACACAATTTTCTTCAAAAAGTTTTTTTCCGCGCACAGGATCGGCTGGACGATTTGGAAAATCCATTTTAGCAAAAAAATCTCCTTCAAGTCTTACTCCATCTTTTATACCATAAGCTTTTTTAAGCCATTTAAAATAAGCTAAAATTGCTTTCATTTCTTTAGAATTATCAGGAAATTTATGAGAATCTGTTCCTCCCATGCCACGAATTCTATCTTCTAAAGAAATAATTTTCATTGTTTCTATATCAAGTTTTGGATAATTATTTATAACATTTAAAAAAGGGATAACATATTTTTTAGTACCAGGCAAACCATTATTATCATCCATATGACAAGCTATGCAATTAACTTCATTATTGGTTATTTTAAGCTTACCCTTGGGTCCTAATATACTCTCTGTTTTACTTAAAAGTTGTATGCCATAACGAATTAATTTTCCCTCCTCTCCTTTTGGCACATCATCGATACTTAAATTTTTACTTGGCCATTGTTGTATAGGTCTTTTAGAAAATTCTTCAAAATACTCAACACCTTGCTTATCATTAAGCTCTTCGCCGATTTTATAATCTTTAAAATTTTTGGCATTAGCTAAACAAATTAGCATAAAAATTAAAAATAATTTCTTCATTGCTAAAACTCCTCTTTTTGTATTAAAATCATTTTAGCAAAATAAATATTTATTTAAAAATAAAAAATTAATTTAAAAATTTATTTTTAATCATTTGTAAATTTTTTTCCAAATTTTTTAAATTATCTTCTACACTATGATTAAAATCAATAAAAAATGGATGTGTTAAAGTAGAAATTAAATAGTTTTTTTCCTTACCAAAACAAAATTTAATATTAAAAAATTTATCTTTTAGTTTATTATAAATTATTTCTTCGTTATCAAAACGAATTTCTTTATTTATTTTTGAAAATTTAATTAAAATCCCACAAAAATAACGCTTTCTTTCATCTATAAATTGCAAATCATAAATAGTAAAATCATTAAATTTAAAAGTATTAAAACTCTTGATTTCTTCTAATTTTTCACTTAAAGCTAAAGCTTCAAACTCTTTTTGATTTATTCCAATTTGTTTTAGTTTTGCTCCAAAACGACATAAAAATAACTTTAAAATATTTAATTCTAATTCTTTTTGATTCTTTTTTAACTTTTTACTTATAAAACGAAAGAAAAAAATTCCCGTAAAAATAGCCAAAATCAAAGCTATAAGTAAATCCTTAATAAAAATAAAAGACAAAAACCCTATAAGAAAAGCTTCTAAAATACTTAAAAATTTTAAAATACCCAATCGCTTTATAAGAAATACTCTTTGCTTTTCTAAATTTTGCATTATTACCTTGAAATTTAAAATTTATAACTATAAAATTTGTAATGAATTCTTTTTTATATTGACTTTAAGCTTTTAAATAAAAAATAAATCTAAAATTCTAAGCTATAATCTTGCCAAAAGCAAAATACAATTAAGATTTTGCTTTTTCCATTCTTTTTCTTTGAGTTGGATCAAGATAACGCTTACGCACACGAATATTTTGCGGAGTAACCTCAACAAGCTCATCTTCTTCTATCCATTCTAAAGCTCTTTCAAGGCTTAATTTTCTAGGTGGTACAAGTTTAATAGCATCATCACTTCCACTTGCTCTAACATTTGTAAGATTTTTTCCTTTAATTGGATTTACATCTAAATCATTTGGACGCGAATGCTCTCCTATAATCATACCTGTATAAACTTTAGTTTGAGGATCTATAAAAAGTACACCTCTATCTTGCAAATTAAAAAGAGAATATCCTAAAGCTACGCCATTTTCCATAGAAATCAATGCTCCATTATTGCGTTTTTCAACTGCACCGCTAAAAGGACGAAATTCTAAAAAACTATGATTCATTATCCCTTCGCCCTTAGTATCTGTTAAAAATTGACTTCTAAAGCCTATAAGTCCGCGTGCTGGAATTTCAAACTCTAATCTTGTTTGCCCATCTCCTGTTGGAACCATAGTTTTCATTTCGGCTTTTCTTTTGCCAAGCTTTTCTATCACAGCACCACTAAATTCATCTGGTACATCTATAACTAAATGTTCAAAAGGCTCTGTTTTAACTCCATTTTCAACTTTTACTATAACTTCGGGCCTTCCCATGCAAAACTCAAAACCTTCGCGACGCATATTTTCAGCTAAAATAGTAATTTGAAGCTCTCCTCTACCACTTACTTTAAATTTACCCTCACCACTATTTTCATATTTCATAGCGATATTTGTTTTCATTTCAGCTTCTAGGCGCTCTGCAATTTTATTTGAAGTTACATGTTTTCCCTCAGTTCCAGCTAGCGGTCCATCATTTACCGAAAATACTATACTTAAAGTTGGCTCTTCTATATGCAAAGGATCAAGAGGCATAGGATTGTTTGGATCTACAATGCTATCCCCTACTTCTAAAGTTTCAAAACCAGCAATAGCTACTATATCTCCACTATTCGCTTCGTCAATATCCATTTTTTCTAAGCCCATAAAACCAATGAGCTTTGAAATTCTACCATTTACTTTGCTTCCATCAGCTTTAGCAAGCATTACATTCTGATTTTTCTTTATGCTTCCATTAAAAATTCTTGCAATACCTATTTTACCTACAAAATTATCATATCCCAAAGTAAAAACTTGCAATTGCAAAGGATTTTCATTATTTCCACTTGGAGCAGGTACGCGTTCTAAAATTGTTTTAAAAAGAGGCTCCATGTTATCATTTGTATCATTTAAATCAAGCTTTGCATAACCATTTTTTGCTGCTGCATAAACTATGGCAAAATCAAGCTGCTCATCATTTGCATCTAAAGCTACAAAAAGATCAAAAATTTCATTAATCACGCGTTCAGGATCTGCAGCTGGTTTATCAATTTTATTAATCACTACTATAGGTTTAAGTCCTAAAGATAGGGCTTTTTTAACTACAAATTTGGTTTGAGGCATTACTCCTTCTTGTGCATCAACTAAAAGTAAAACTCCATCAATCATCTTTAAAACACGCTCTACCTCGCCGCCAAAATCAGCGTGACCTGGGGTATCAATAATATTAATCTTAGTGCCTTTATAATTAATAGCAGTATTCTTAGAAAGTATAGTAATACCTCTTTCTTTTTCAATATCATTGCTATCCATTACGCGTTCTGAAATTTGTTCTCTATCACTAAAAGTTCCTGATTGTTTAAGCAATTCATCAACCATTGTAGTTTTGCCATGATCAACGTGAGCAATTACCGCAATATTTCTAATATTTTCCAAAATTTTCTCCAAAGCTTCAAAATTAAAAGATGAAAATTATATATAAAAAATACTTAAAAATTAAAAATTAAAACTTGGAACGCTTATTGCTTTTAATCTTAGTGTAAAATCAAAATTGAAGGAATTAAAATGTCAAAACCACTAGAACAAGAAATTTTAGAAGAATTAAATCTTAAAGTTGTTAATAAAAAAAATAATACTCTTTTAGAAATTTTAAATCTTTTAGAAATTTTAAAATCAAATAAAAATAAAAAAATGGCAAGAATTTCAGGTGAATTAACAGAACTATTATCCAATAATGAAAATTTTATAAAAATTCAAAATGCTAATAATTTAAATGAACTATTACAAATTCTTGCAGAAATAAGCAATAAAATGATTAAAGTTCATAATAATGATTTTTTAGAGGAAAGATTTCCTGTACTTAAAAAAAATAAATTTTTAAATTATTAAGGATTATTATGTCAAGCCTAACCTCACAAAATGATATATTAAATTTAAATCCAACTCCAAGTAATTCCAAAACAAATTTTAATAAAACAGATAAGAGCAAAGAAAGCAAAAATACTGAGGTTAAGGATACAAAAAATCAAAATGAAAACGACAAAGAAGATCAACGAGAAGATTTTTTAAATTCTTTATTACAATCTATCGAAGAGACTAATGAATTTTTACCAGATCATATGAAAATTAGTAAAAAAGAAGTTGTTAATGAAGCTTTAAATAAGCTTCAGCAAGGAACTTTTGATGAAAATGATAAAATAAGTATTTTTGAATCAGCTTCTTTTATGCAAATTCTTTCTATGCTTGATAAACTAAAAGCAAATACAACTGATATTAAACTTGGAAATTTAAGCTCTCAATTAACACAAATTGTTAAAACAGAAGCTAATTTTAATGCCTTAAAACAAGCAAATAATTTAAGCGAACTTTTAAATATAGCAAAAGATCTAGGCTTGAATGTTAAAAATATAAAAGTAGATCGCTTGCTCGATTTAAAAGCTACTTTTCCAAACTTAGATAAAGCAAATTTTTTTAAAAATTCTATTGATAATGTTTTTAAAGAAATTATCAACAATAAAATCACTCATCTTATTAAAAATAAAGAGATCAATACCAACAAACTATCTTTAACTCAAAACAAAACCAAAGAAAACAATGCGAATTCTTTACTTTCTGAAACTCTAAAAAATCTCGATCTTTTAACTAAAGATAAAAAAGAAAACACAAAAACCAATAGTCTAGATCTAAATGAAAACACAAATATAAAAATCAAAGATTTTAAAGATAGTCTTTTGCAAAATCAAGAACTAAAAAATATTAAAAATGAAATCAAACAAGAAAAAACTCAACTTACTTCCAAAGATATTAAAAATGAAGTTGAAAATAAATTAAAAGAAAATGATCAAGAACTAAAAAATATTAAAAATGAAATCAAACAAGAAAAAACTCAACTTACTTCCAAAGATATTAAAAATGAAGTTGAAAAAAATATTGATAAAAATTTAGATAGCAAAATCAATGATACGCAAAAAAAAGAACAAATTATTAAACAAGAAGAAACAATAAAAAATAGCAACTTTAACAAAAATGAGACGATAAAAAGCTCTCAAATTGTTAATTTAAATCAGAAAGAATTTAATAGTATTCAAAAAGATTATAAACAAGAAAATCATAAAGACTTGAAACAAACTAATTTTGAACAAAAAATTAATTTAGAAAATATAGATAAAATTTTAAAAGAATCAAATAAAAACAATAACTCTACTTTTGATAATAATCAAAATAAAGATTTCAATCAAAATTCAAACAATCAAAATAAAGAAGAAAAGACCATAGAAAAAAATTCTGAAGATTTAAATTCTTTAATCAAAGAGTTAAGCAGAATAAATCATAATCAAACTAGAAATTCTATAAGCGTAAAAGAAACTTTACAATATTTTTCAAATGACCTAAAAGAAGCCATAGAACAATATAAAGCACCTATTACAAAAATTAACATCACTCTTAATCCATCTAATTTAGGAGAGGTTGAGGTTACATTAGTTCAAAGAGGAAATAATTTACATATTAATTTTAATTCCAATACTAATACTATGAATCTTTTTATACAAAATCAAGCTGAATTTAAAAATTCCCTTGTAAATATGGGATTTACTGGACTTGAAATGAATTTTAGCGATCAAGGAAAAAGAGAGCAAAATCAAGATCAAGGAAAAAATCGTAGCGGATATGGCTTTAAAGATACTTTAGATGGGCAAAATGAAAGTGAAAAAGTTAATTTAGAGCTTGTTTTAGCAAAATATTTCTAAGTTGGAATACTTTTTGCTTTTAATTAAAAAAAACTTAACAAAAAAAGGATTTGATAATGGCCACAACAACTTGGAATAGCAACCTTAACTGGACAAATACTGCCAGCACCAGCGAAATTAATAAAACAACTAGAGCAGATAGTTCATCTAGCACGAGCAGTAGTAGTTCTGGTGTGGTAAGTAATCCAAATGCTACTTTAGATAAAGATGCGTTTTTAAAACTTCTTTTAATAGAACTTCAACATCAAGATCCAACAGATCCTATGGATAGTGACAAAATGCTTACCCAAACTTCACAGCTTAGTGCACTTGAAATGCAACAAAATACTAATACCACTATGCAAAAAATGGTTGAAACTATGGAAAAACTTTCTAATTCTTTTAGCACAAGTATGAGTACTGCAGCAGTTGGAGCTATAGGAAAAATGGCCACAGTTAATGCAAATACTATTAAATTAACTGGTGCTGATGAAGTTATTGCACTTAAAATGTATTTGCCTGAAGATTCTGATGATAAAGGAATTACTTTAGAGGTTTATGACAAAAATAATAAATTAATATTCTCAGAAAAAAGTAACGAAGGAAAAGAAGTTTCAAAAGGTTTATTTACTTTAGAATGGCCTGGTAGAGACAATGATGGCGTTTATGCTGGAGATGGAGAGTATAGTGTAAAAGTAGTTTATAATAATAAAAATGGTGAAAAAATTACTGCAAACTATGGAACCTATCCTATAGAGGGTATTAAATTTGTCGACGGGGTTGCTTACGCAAAAATGGGTGGTCAATATGTAAGCTTTGATGATATTGGTGAAATTAGCGACTATAAACTTGGCTCATCCTCATCTACAGTGGGAGATAGCTCGAGCTCAAATGGAGATTCTTCTGATACAGGGGATACTGGGGATACAGGAGATAGTGATAAAGAAGAAAAGGCATAAACTATGATGAATGCATTTTACAATGGAATTTCTGGAGTAAAGTCAAATAGCTTTGGTATAGACATTTCAGCTAATAATATAGCTAATGTTAATACCATAGGTTTTAAAAATTCAAATGCAGAATTTAAAGATGTCTTTTATCAAACCGTTGTATCTCAATCTACAAATCCTGGTCAAAGTGGATATGGATCAACTTCAGCTTCATCAAAATTAGATTTTTCTCAAGGTTCACCTGTTGCAAGTGATGGAGAATTTGATGTAGCTTTACAAGGAAAAGGTTTTTTTGGGGTCTTAGGATCAGATGGAGGAGCTTATTATACAAGAAATGGATCTTTTAGAAGAGATGCGAATGGTTATCTTGTAGATTCTTATGGAAATTATGTTTTAGGCACAATGAATCCAGCTTTTACAAGTATCAATTACAGCGATAGAGTTGCTGGGCTTATGGGAGATTATCTTGATACAGGCTCTCCTGTAAATAGTGGTTTTACAATTAACTCAAACAATTCTTTTGGCATAGGAACAACCACATCACAAGGAGCTATTAAAGTTCCTGTAAATATGTATTTACCTCCTCAAGTAACTCAAAACGTAAAATGGAGTGGAAGTTTAAACACCAACACAACGACAGAAATAGTTAAAGTAGATCTTGATCCCAGTAAATTTAATATTACAAAAACTGAAGATGGAAAGTATATAGTTAGTGGCAGTGTTAGCAAAGAAGATGTATTTAGTGCAAAAGCGGGCGATAGAATTATTTTAAATTTTACCGATAATAATGGAGTAAAAACAAGTTTTGAAGCAACTTTAGATGAAAATTTAAATTTTACAAGCAATGAGCTTGATCTAAAAGGCCTAGATGAAAATAGCATAAAACTTGATACAGCTCAAATTGCTACAGAACAACAAAAAGCTAATAAAGATATTTTGGAGTCTCCTATTTACAACGCAGATGGGAGCAAAAGTACTTTAAGAGTTACACTTGAAAGAATTTTGCCACAAGAAGGTGATAATATACAATATAAAGCTATTGCACAAATTTATGACTCTAATGGCAAAGCCATAGGTAATCCAACTGAAGGAAACATGATTTTTGATAAAAATGGGGCTTTACTTCAAAATAATATCACAAGCATTACAAATCCAAATGGTGGAATAATCAATATAGATTTAGGAACTCCTTACGATGCCAATAAACCTGGCTCTGGTTATAGTGGAATTTATATAAAAGAAGGGGTTGAAAAAAATATAGTTACACAACAAGATGGTGTAGCAGAAGGATTCTTTGAACAATACAGTATATCTGATGATGGAAGCATAATTGCACAATTTAGCAATGGCAAAAATGGTATAGTTGGAAAACTTGCTCTTTATAATTTTATAAATGAACAAGGTTTAGCAGCAATAGGAGACAATATTTTTGCAGCTACTGCAAATAGCGGAGATCCTACTTTTATAATGAAAAATGGAGAAATAGTTAATACGGCTAAATTTAAAGGAGGATATCTAGAGCAATCTAATGTAGATTTAAGTGTAGAACTTTCAAATCTTATTGTAATGCAAAAAGCTTTTGATGCAAGTTCAAAAAGTATTACAACAAGTGATCAAATGATTCAAAAGGCTATTAATATGAAAAGATAATTAAAGATTATCTTTTTCTAGTTGTTCGAAAAGCTCTTTAATCTCTTCAATTTCACTTTCATTATAAGAATAACTTGATTTAATATAATCTATTTGTTTTCCCTTCTCAAGGTAAAAAACTTTTCCACAATCTTTTATATTGATACTATGTTTTAATTCAAAATTGGTATTAATCTTTGGATAAAATTTTAAAAAATTATCTTCACCTATATTTTCAGTTCTTATATAAATTTTTATATTATAAACCATTTCATCAAAAAAATTTAACTTAACATCAATCTGATGCTTTAATTTTATTAATTTTTTATATATAACACTAAATTGATTATATTTTTCTATAATATCATGATAAAGATCTAAAAATTTCGCTTCTATAGTATTGGAATTTTCTTTTTTTTGAAGTTTGATAATTTTAGCTTGATTTTTGATTAAATAATCATAATAATTTTGCATTTTACCTATCGTTTCATTAAGTTTATTTTTAATTTTAAGACTTAATTTTTTAATATTTTCATATTCTATGGCCATATTATTCTCTATAGATAATATAGGCGAAATATGGATATTATTTTTAAATTTTAAAACATTTGTAACAATTAGATTTTTCTTAGGATATAAAACATTATCTGTTAATAAATTACAAATATAAATATTTTCAGCCTCTATTTTCGCGCCTATGCAATTTTCAACAAAAACATTCTTAGCTATAACAGTTCCATTTTCTAAATTTTTTATATATACAGTATTTGCTTCTAATCTTCCCTTGTGCGTTAGAATAAAAGCGTCTTGTGCAAAAATTTCACTTTTTGCATGAGTTAAACCTTTTATATAGATATTTCTTCCTTGAAGTTTTGTTGCTCCAATACTACCATTTACTTTTATATCAGAAGCTTGTACATTTACAATACCTGACTTAATTGCATCATCACTTATATCAAAATTAGCAATTTCTAAATTTATATTTTCATCAATATTTGTTTTAATAGATCCTGTTGTTTTTAATCCTATTTGTGACACTTTTAAATTATTTGTAACACTATATCCTATACGATCTTTATTTAAAAATCCATAATTTGCACTAAAATATCTAATCCTATCTTCTAATTCTTCTGTATAAATACTTTCATCTTTTATAACAAAGGGATTATCTAAAAAGACAATAGGATTTATATTTAGAATTTCTCCTTTTAAATTGCGCCCTTCTTTTCCTTGAATTCTATAAACATATTCAAAAAGCAATTCATTTTTTTCAATAGGTTTGCAATATTTTCCTTCATCATAATTAACATTTTCACTAAAACATATCTCATTGACATCTCTATGATAAATAACTTCATCACTTTTATGCTCAATTTTATCAACCCCTTTAGCAATTTCAAATTCCATTTCTTTAATGGATGGATTTTCTTGCATTAACAAAGTAAAATTATCAATCTTTTCAAACAAATTTTTATCAAGCCTTAAGATTAAAAATTTCTGTTTAATCATTGCCTTGTAAATACTTTGCAAAATATCAAATTTTAAATGTGAATAATATTTAAAATTATCTGCAAAACTAACACAAGCTTTTAAATAGGTTAAATTAGCATTAGCTTTAAGCTTAATTGTAAATGTATCTTTTTGATTTTTGGGATAAATTTCTATTAGAAATTTTTGCACCATAGTGTTATAATTTTTTACAAAAAAATCATCGGCATAAAATAAATCAAAATCTTTTTTTTCATAAATTTTTGTTCTTGCTGGTTTTATACTTGAACATAAAAGTTTCAAATCAAGAATTTTAAAATCAAGAATTTCCTTTGTCGATTCTTGTTCATATTTTAAGCTTTCAAAAGGATTGAATGTTTCCAAAGTTTTTGTTTGAAAATTCATCTATCCCCCCCCCATGATGTTACCAATATCATCATTTTTAACATTTATAAAATCTTGTTCTGTTAATATATTTTCAAAAATATAATTTAATTCTTCAGAATTTTGATTTAAGTCAAAATTATCTAAATGCACCAAGATTTGACCACATTTGCTACACTTTAAATCATTCTCTCTACTAACAAGCTCTTCGTGTATTGTTTGTGGAACTGTATGGACATATAAAGGACAATTGCAAATATAATCATGAGTTTTTTCAGTTGTTAAATCTTGTCTAATTGATTTTAATTTTATATACTGATCTAATGTATAATGAATTTCTTTAAGATGCAAAGCTTTACTTGTAAAATTAGCAATCCATAAATCTTCATTAGCAATATGATCTAAAATCCATTCTTCAGTTAATGTAGAAAGCTCACGAGACATTTTTATAATATCATCTGAATGCTCTAAAAGATCTTTGGTTTTTTCTATTAAAATTTTATGAGATTTTTTATGCTCTTCAATTAATGGAAAATTAATACTTTCCATAAATTTTTCTTCATCTTTAAAATGAGTTTTTATATATTGAAATAATTTTGCAAGAACTTGTTTTAAATCATCTTTATATTGCATTTTATTATCTTTAATTTTTTGGACCAAATCATTTGAAACTCTAGCAATTTCAAAAATAAGCTCATGTTGTTTATCTAATTGCATATTTTTAATGCTAAAATCTTTACTCCATCTAACTTCCATTATTTTCCTTATATAATAATTATTCTTTATAATCATATTTTTAAAAATTAGGATATATTATACAAAAAATATTATAATTTATTTATTAAGCTCAAGACTTTTTAAGCATATTATGATATAATGCACGAGCCTTTTTTCAGACCTGTGCAATATTTTTTTTAAACATCGCTTCAGGGTAGGAATACAGCAGAGCACTTAAATTTAATATGTGCCGCAGTCACCTGGGAAAAGGTTTTTATTCTATTTCCTTGGTAATACGATTTCTAATATCCCTACGAACTATTTCTATACCCCAAAGCCAAACTATATGACCAAATAATTCAGAAATATGCTCATCTAAAGGAATTTGCGAAAGTGGCGGAACTTCTGCTATTAAAGGCATAACCATAACATGAGCAAAAAGATAAACAAAAAATCCAAAAACAGCACCTTGCCACATTTTAATGCGAGGATAATACTCTGCTATCATACAATAAGCTACAGCAAATACAATAGAAAATCCCACATGAACAATAAAAATTGAAAGAGGCAATTCTATTCCAGAAAAAATATAAGTTAAATCTGTTGGCAAACCAAGCTGTTCTAAAAAAATTTTAGGAGGAGTAGTTCTCTCTAAAGAATCCAATGGCCAAGGAAAATTTGGATTTCTAGGAGGAAAAGGAACTTCCCAACCCCACTTAACAATAGCACCAAATACTCCAGCTAAAATTCCTATAAAAAAAGACAAAACAATATGTTTTTGACAATCATTGGTTTTCATTTTTTACCTCCTCAATAAATTTCTAATAATTTAATATATTTTTATTTAAAATATATTAAATTTTAATTTAAAAAATTTTAATGGTTTAAATATTTAAGCTGAAATATTTTTTAAATTCTTCACAAATTGTTAAAAAATTTACCCCATCTATAGTTTTATTTTGTTCAAAAAAATTAAACATATCTTTAAATCCATCTTCTAATTCTTTTGATCGCACTCCATAACTAATAGAAAGCCCAGCTTCAATGAAAGCTGCTAATTTGTCACAATGTTTTAAAGCTTTACCATCAATAGCCCCAAATTCATTTTGATTAAAAGAAGCTAAACTTCCACTACAAAGCTCTACTACTTTATTTTTATAGGTGCGGTTTTCAAATTCATTTTTTACAAAAACTCCCTCATTTTCTCTTCCTTCTCTTATGCCTAAAATATACGCAAATTCAGCTCTTAAATTTTCAGGAATTAAAGGTAAAATTCTTTCATTTATAAGTTTCATTTCATAATCATTAATAATAGTATGAAGCCCATCTACGCCGTATTTAACAGGACTTATAATATCTCTAGTTAAACTTTCGGGCAAATCGTGAAACAAAGCACAATAAAAATTATTTTCAAGTCTTTTATCACAAGCTTTTATTTCTAAAGAATAAAAATATCCCAAAATAGCTACTACTAGCATATGTCCTAAAACAGCAGTTTCTGG
The DNA here is from genome assembly GCF_016598965.1 of Campylobacter sp. TTU-622. Lineage (NCBI taxonomy): Bacteria > Pseudomonadati > Campylobacterota > Epsilonproteobacteria > Campylobacterales > Campylobacteraceae > Campylobacter > Campylobacter sp. TTU-622. The sequence goes on along the minus strand of NZ_JAENKR010000002.1, from coordinate 26,271 downwards.
AATTCTAGGTGTTTGAGCCCAGCGTTTTTGGAAACGAAGTCTTCCGCTTAACTCAATAATTTTGGCAATTTTTTGATTTAAGGCAATTTTTCTAACACCTATAAGCTCATAATAATCTTCTAATTCTTCTTCAACTTTACTTTTAATTTCTTCTATATCATTTAAAAAAGATGATGTTTGATAAACTATATTAAATTCCCACTTTGTTGCAAAATAAGATGCTGCTTTTAAAATCAATTTTTCTTTAGCATAAGTATTAGCTTTTAAATATTCTTCGAAACGTTTTAAAAATTCTCCATTTTCAATATGACCTATCATAGGTTCTACTTTACTCAATACCCATTTATTAATCTCATCTTTTTTTTGTCTTAATATCTCATGATAAACATCTGGACGTATATCAGTTACAACAACACGGCTTAAAAATTCAAATATTCCACCCTCGATAATAACTCTCATATTAATATTTTGCTCCATTTTAGCAATAAAATAAGCAATAATAAATTTATGCGCTTGTTTATCAAGCTCAACCAAATTTGTCATTCTTGGATAATCATTCCATCTACTAATTGATGCAGCTTTAAAAATATGTTCTATCAAATTTATGCTAATCATTTATATCCTTTATAATTTTTAAGATGATTTTATCATTTTCTTCTTTGAAAATCATCGTTAAATAAATAATTTACTTCTTTTATTTTAATAGCAATAAAATTCAATAACAAATGCTTAAACAAAAATTTATAATATTATAATCATCTATAAATACAAAATACTTTTTTTATTAATAATTAAAAAAATGATAAAATCATAAAAAGTAAAAGGATATAAATGGATAAAAGAGCACTTTGCATTATAAGCGGAGGAATGGATAGTACTACGTGTGCTTATTTGGCAAAAGAACAAGGTTTTAAAATAATAGCTTTGCATTTTGATTATAATCAACGCACACAAAATAAAGAAAGAGAATGTTTTAAACAAATTTGTAAAAACCTAGGAGTAGAAAAATCTTATATTTTAGATACTTCTTTTATAAAAGAAATAGGAGGAAATGCTTTAACAAATACAAATTTATCTATACCAAAAAACGAACTTCACTCAAACGATACACCACCTATTACCTATGTGCCATTTAGAAATGGAATTTTTTTAAGCATAGCAGGCTCTTTGGCAGAAAAAGAAAAATGCGAAGCTATTTTTATAGGAGTAGTCGAAGAAGATGGTAGTGGATATCCAGACTGCACAGCTCAATTTATAAAAAAAACAAAAGAATTTATTAATGAAGGAACAAGCAAAAATTATAAAGTTGAAATCATAGCCCCATTAATCAATCTAAAAAAAGAGCAAATTGTTTCTTTGGCTTTAAAAAAAAATATCCCTTTAGAACTTACTTGGTCTTGTTATGAAAATGAAAATGAAGCTTGTGGTGAATGTGATAGTTGTCTGCTTCGCTTAAAAGGATTTAATCAAGCCAATCTAGAAGATAAAATTCCTTATTCAAACAAAATAAAATATTTAAAAAAACTAAATGAAAATGAAAAAAAATCTTTACTTGATATTTGGGAAAAAAGCGTTTTAGCTACTCATCACTTTTTAGATAAAAAAAATTTCAATATCATAAAAGACTATCTAAAAAATAATGGACTAGAAAAACTTCAATTTTTATTTTATTATAAAAATAACAACTTGGTTGGCTTTTTGGGATTTTATAAGGATATTATAAAAATGCTTTTTATCGATCCTCAATATTTTCGTCAAAAATACGGAGAAAAGCTTATAAAAAAAGTTCTAAATGATTTTAATATACAAAAAGTTGAAGTTAATAAAGAAAATTTAAATGCTATAAAATTTTATAAAAAAATGGGCTTTGAAGGCTTTAATGAATATATTGATGATTTTGGCTATAAATTAATAAAATTAAAACTAAAAAATAAACCCTAGAAAACTAGGGTTTATCATTAATTTAAAACATAAAGTTTATTTTCGTTATTCTGATAAGATAGAATATTTATTGATCCATCTTTAAAGAAAATACTTCTTGCATTTGTAATAACTTGTGGATAAGAAATAACTTTTATCACTTCTTCTTTTTCCGGATCAATCACTGCAATAACATTATGATTTTTACTTAATGCATAAATCAAACCATCTTTATAAGTCATTGAAGTTATATAAAGATCTCCTAAAGTTTTTCCTTCCTTGAGCTCAGCTTTAGGTGTAAATTCTCCAGACAATACACAATCTTTTAAAGAAAATTTGGAAATAACAAAAGTTTTTGCATCTTTATTGTTTGGAGTTGTTGCAAGATAAAAATAATTATTATCCGCGGTCATACTTAATACATGATTAAATTTAGATCTTACAGTATCCAATCTTCCACGACCTAAACCTTTTCCTTGACCTTCAAAATTGTTTGAACCTTTTATAAAATCAGCATATTGCAAAGCATCATCAGCATTAGGATTTTTCTTAAATCTTAAAAATGATTTATTTGAACCCATAAGAATAAATTTATCATTCATATAAGGAATAATTCCTATGATAGGATCAATAGTAGCTGAAAAATAAGGATCTAGTTCGAAACTTTCTTTGATTTTAAAATTATCATCAAGAAAAGCAACATCCCATTTAGAACTTGCTATAAATTCATTATTAATATAATCAAGCGTATTTATAGGCTTATAAAATGATATAGTTTCTTCTTTTACAATACTTAATTCATTATCAATCTTGGCAAATGGAGAATTATTAATGTTATTATCAAATTTAATCCCTAATTTTTCACTTGCAGGAGCAAAAGCATAATCAGGTGCCTTAACATCACGTTTTCCTAAAAAAGATATATTTTGCCATAAGCCATTCCAGCCTTCTGTGCTCCAAATAACATATTTTGGATTTAAGGTAAATCTTACTGGATCTCCTTGTCCCACATATGGAGGAATTCCGGTACTTACAAAAGCTTGAAAAACATTTGAAGCTATAATTAAAGCACTAATTAATACAGCAGTAAAACTAAATTTAGTAAATCTTCTAAATTGTTCCCCATTTAATTCTTTTTCAAAAGCACTAAATTTAGGAGCAAAAGCAAAAATTACACCTAACAATAATACAACAGCCCAAAATACAACTTCAGCCCAAAAATATGTATGAATTCCAAAAACAGCTAATCCAAAACCTTGATCTAAATCGCGATGAGCGTGATTTCCATAGTGAGCAAAGGACTGATAAAGACCAATAGCAGTCATAATTAAAAGGGCGGCTAAATATTTTCCTTTTATACCATAACGGACTATAAAAAGGGCTATTACTCCTATAAAAATCATAGCTTCTCTTTGACCCCAGCAAAGAGTACAAGGACTATCACCCAATATATAGCCAAAAACCATATTCGCAATTCCAACGGGTAAAAGTATGATTAAAAAACCCGCTAAACACATTAAAGTATAAAAATTTTTTGTTTTATTAATCTCGTTCATTTTAGCCCTTTCTTTATAAATTCATTATAGTTAAAAGTGCGCCAGTTTTGTGACCAACATAGAAAAAAACCATCATTAACCAAGCTATTATTACCAAAGTAAAAGCAAGTTTTTCTTTTTCTGGTTTTTTAATCATTAAGATTAAAGCAATCAATACCAATAAAAGCTCTAAAAACTCCATAACGCCTCCTTATTAAAAAAATTAAAATATTTTATTATCAATTACTTAAAACTTCCTAATTTTTCAGAAAGTTTTGAAGCGCCTTCTAATACATCCTCTGAAATAGTATTTATTTCCATTGAAAGTTCTTTAACCGAGTTAGCAAGTTCGCTTACCTTATCAATATTACCCCCTAAATTTAACATTTTATCTTTTATTTCAACGCTTTTATCCTTCATTGTTTGAGCTGATTGCTTGCTTGATTCTAATTTATACATGGAATTTACAAGTTCTTTTTGCAAATCATTTGTTTTAAGAGAAGTTTCTTTCATAGAATCATGAATAGTATCCATTAAAGATTTATTATCATTAATTTGTTGCACTATCATTTGAACAGTTGTATTAATATCAACCAAAGATTTACTTGTTTTATCGGCCAACTGCCCTACCTCATCAGCCACAACAGCAAAACCTCTTCCGTGCTCTCCTGCACGAGCAGCTTCAATGGCGGCATTTAAAGCCAAAAGATTGGTTTGATCTGAAATATCCCTTATGGAGCTTGTAATAGAAATAATATTATCAGCAGTTTGAGTTAAATAATCCATATTTTTAACAATATTTTGTTCTTTCTCATTGCTTTCATTTATCAAACCTACAAGATCTGATAAAGTTGATTCTACTTTATTCATTAATATACTCATATCTTGCATATTATTAATACTTTCTTGGGCAAGATTATGGGCTAAGTCTATATGACTATCTAGAGCTTTTGTGATACCTCTTACACTTTTAATTTGTTCATTTTGAGAATTTGAACTCTCTTCTAATAAACTTACATTATTTTTAAGTAATTTTGAATTCTTATAAGACATTTCTGCACTATGAATTGCTTCAAGAACAGAATTTTCAACAGTAGAAATAAAAGTATTAATATAACCTGCACTTTTTCCCAATTCACTTTTTGGGTTAATATTTAATCTTGCTTTTAAATTTGCCTCATTTCCAGCAAGATTAGCACTTAACTTTTCTAAAATAGAAATAGGAATAACAACTTTTTTAAGTGTTATTAATATAAATAATCCCAATAAAACAATAGTGATACAAACTATAGCTAAAGCAAAATAAAGATTATTAAGCATTTTTGTTGCTAATTTTTCATTGGTCATATTTTTAAAATCAATAATTTTTGTCTCCAAGGTATTATCTAAATACATTGAAGAATTTACTTGCATAATATAAATTTGATCGACAATCATTTGAAAATGTTTTAAAAATAAACTAAGCTCTTCATTTTTTATATTTATATTTTTTAAATTATTGATATATTTTCTAAGAATATCTAAAGTGGTTTTTTCTAAAATGCTTTGCGTTGCTAAAACTGTTAAAATTTCATTTGTATTTTTAAGAACTTCAGGTATTTTAGGATACTCTGTTAATTGATTGTTTAAATATTCTGTTAATATATTTTTATTTAATTCATAAAGATAAATTTTTGAATTAATTGCGATAGAATTTGCTGATTTAAATTTTTCTAATTGCTCTACTTTAGTTTTAAAAATATTATCAATTTCTGAAACATCTATTGAGAAATTACGAAGTTTGGTTAAAGAATCTTCAAATTCTTTAACCAAACTTACACTTGAATCATAATTAACAAAATTAAATCTCTTTTCAAAAATTTGATCAATCCTAGAATCTAAAATTTCTAATCTATTTAATAAATTTGCAACTTGCTCATTTCTCTTAGAATTCAAATGATTGCTAAAAATAAAAAACAATAATGCCAAAACAAAAACAAAAACAATTACAGCTAAGCAAACAAATTGATACAAGAAAAAACTTTTATTTGATTTGATCATTATATTCTCCTGTTAAACTTTCTAAAAAAGCTACAATCTCATCAACAGTTTCTTGATCTAAAAATTTACCAAGTTGATAATAAGCCATAAATTGAACACAAGCATCTAAAGTTGGAATAGACCCATCATGATAATAAGGAGCTGTTTTTGCAACATTTCTTAAACTTGGAACTTTAAAAACCATTTTATCTTCAGGATTTTTAGTTATTTCATACCTTCCTAAAACTTCTTGATTAGGATATTCTTCAAAAATTCCAATTTTTTGATACATATTACCTCCAATATTTATTCCTTGATGACAAGCTATACAACCATTATTTTTAAAGGCTTCATATCCTCTTTTTGCTTTTTGTGATATAGCAGTACTATCACCTTGCAAATATCTATCAAAAGGTGAATTTAAAGTAATTAATGTTTTTTCAAATTCTGCTATAGCATCCATTATATTATCTATATTAACCTTGCCATAAATTTTTTTAAAATCATCAACATATAAAGTATTGGTATTAATTTTCTGAATTAGTTCTTCTTCTGATTCTAAACCCATTTCTATAGGATTAAAAAATGGTACTTTAGCTTGTTCTTTTAAATCTTTGGCTCTACCATTCCAAAACTGAACAAAATTAAATACCGAGTTAAAAGTAGTAGGAGTATTAAAAGGTTTATCAAGTTGCCCTTTCACTCCAGTTGAAAATTCTTTATTATCAACTCCGAAATTATCAATTCTATGGCAAGTATTACAAGATACTGTTCCATCTTTTGATAAACTTGTATCATTATAAAGCTTCTTTCCCAAAATAGCCTTTTCTTTATTGTAAGAGACCTTAGATATAGGAGTTATCATATCATCTGCATAAAGAATTGAAATAAAAACTAAAAATATCAGCTTTTTCATTATAAAAATAACCTCTTTCTTAAATAATAAAATTAAATTTTTATATAATATTAATTTTAAAATTAAATATTTTTAAAATTAAAAATTAATATTTTATAATAAAAATATTATAAATATATTAATAAGTAATAAAAATTATTAATTGACAAAAGAATTTTTTTGTTATAAAATCATAAAGTTTAACACTATATAAACGAAGGACAAACAATGAGACAATATGAAACTTACAAATGCAATAAATGTGGCAATGAAGTTGAAGTTCAAAATGTTGGTGGTGGTAAATTAGTTTGTTGTAATGAAGAAATGCAATGCATAACAAAAGATTTAACTGCGGTTAATTTAATGAAAGCATTTGCAGGCGAATCAATGGCTAGAAATAAATATGATTTATTTGCAGATATAGCACAAGAAGAAGGTTGGCACGCAATAGCAAAACATTTTAGAGAAGCGGCTGAAAATGAAAAATGGCATGCAAGAGCTGAATTTAAAGCTTATCACGAAATCGTTGATGGAAAGCCTTTAGAAGTTACAACAAAAAATTTAATTAGCGCTGCAGAAGGCGAAAATTATGAACATAGTATTATGTATCCAAATTTTGCAAAAATTGCAGAAGATGAAGGCAAAAAAGCAATAGCAAGATTGTTTACAGCTATTGGAAAAGTAGAAATCGAACATGAAAGAGAATATTTAGCTCTTAAAAAAATGCTAGAAGAAGAAGAATTTTTTAATAGCGAAGTAGAAGAACTTTGGGTTTGTGAGGTTTGTGGTCATATTCATCGTGGTAAAAAAGCTCCTGCTGCTTGTCCTTTATGCAGAGCTCCAAAAGAATATTTTAAAAGAGAATTTTTAGGATAAAAAATGAAAAAGATTGGATTTTTATTTTTTATTCTTTTAAATGCATTATTTGCCAAAATTAATATTAATACAGCAAATATCGAAGAATTAAAAACTCTTAATGGTATAGGTGAATCAAGAGCTAAAGCTATTATAACCTATAGAAAAGATCAAAATTTTACAAGCATAGAAGATATTAAAAAAGTAAATGGTATTAGTGAAAAAATATTTACAAATATTAAAGATTCTATTAGCGTTGAATAATTAAACCCTAATAGGGTTTAATTATATTATTTAAAAATTAATTTTCAAAATATATAAAAATAATAAAATACTATTTCTATTTAAACTCTATTAAAATGTAAATTCATTAAATTAAAAAATATAAAAATTCATAATCAATTTTTAATCTTAATACTAAAGAAAATAAAATATAAAATTCACTACAATATTTTTATGAATTTATTTAAAGAAGATGAACTTACAATAAGCAATAATTTAATAGGTATAGATGAAGCAGGACGCGGGGCTCTAGCTGGTCCTATGTTTTTATCAGCTTGTAAACTTCACAAAAATATAAAAGGACTTTGTGATTCTAAAAGACTAAGCGAAAAAAAGAGAGAAGAGCTTTATACACAAATCATTAAAAATTCAAACTATCTAATACTTAGCTTTTCATCAGAACAAATTGATACTCTAGGGCTTAGCTCTTGTTTAAAAATAGGCCTAATGCTTATAAAAAGACATTTTAGTAAAGATAATGACTTTTTATACGATGGCAATACAAATTATGGTATAAATGGTATAAGAACTCTTATAAAAGCTGATTCTAAAATTCCTCAAGTAAGTGCAGCTAGCATACTTTCAAAAGTCAGTAAAGATAAGGTGATGAATTTTTTGGCTAAAGAATTTCCTTATTATAATTTTGAAAAAAATAAAGCTTATGGCACAAAAAAGCATAAAGAATTGATTCAAAAATTTGGACCTTGCAGACTTCATCGTAAAAGTTTTAAGCTTATATAAACTAAAAAGCATTAAGGCTTATAAAAATTAATTGATCAAATAATAAAAAATAATTTTATCAAGTATTGTGCAAGATAAAGATTGCTAAATATTTTTGATAAATTATAGACAAAGAAAAATTCCTTTGTCTATAAACCTACTGCGCTAAGAGTTTGGTATTTGCTCATATAAATTTGAGCTTCAATTTTTCTCATTGTATCAAGGGCAACTTGAACAACAATTAAAACAGAAGTACCTCCAAAATTAAAAGGTACTCCCATAAATTTAACTAAAACCCAAGGTAAAGTGGCTATAAGCCCAAGATAAATAGAACCTGATAAAGTAAGTCTTGATGCAATTTCATTTAAATAATTTGCCGTTCCTTCTCCAGGTCTAATTCCTGGTATAAACCCTCCTTGCTTTTTAAGATTTTCTGCTATATCTTTAGAATTAAACACTATAGAAGAATAAAAATAAGCAAAGAAAATAACAAAAAAGAATGTTAGAATATGAAATATATAACCATTTGGATTTAAAAAATCATTAATAGCTTGTAAATAAGAATTGGTACTTGATTGTAAAATTGTAGCTGGAAACATTAAAATCGCACTTGCAAAAATAGGAGGTATAACACCGCTTAAATTTAATTTAATAGGAATATAGTTCATAATACGTTTATTTTGATTTTGCATTACAACTTTACGCGAATAAGAAATTGGAATACGACGCTCTCCTAATTCTACATAAATTATAATACCTATAGTTAAAAGAATCAAAACAAAAATAACAAATGCGCTTAAAAAATTCATTTCCCCTGAATTAATTTGACCCACAGTATTTTCTATAGCTCTTGGAATAGCTGAAACAATTCCAGCAAAAATAATCAAAGAAATACCATTACCAACACCTTTTTGTGTAATTTGCTCTCCTATCCACATCAAAAGTATAGTTCCTGCAAGCATAGAAATAGCACAAAGAGCTATAAAGGTATTTGCATCCTCTAATATAATGGCATTAATGCCTCCGCGTCCGTGTAAACTTTGCAAACCTATAGCCACACCTACACTTTGAACTAAAGTTATAAAAATAGTTGCATAACGGATAATCTGCATATATTTTTGCATACCATCACGTTCTTTTTTCATTTTTCCAATATTTGGAAAGGTGGCAGCTAAAAGTTCCATAATAATAGAAGCTGTAATATAAGGCATAATCCCTAAAGAAATAATAGAAAATCGCTCAGCTGCTCCTCCGCTAAAAACATTAAACAAACCTAAGGCATTATTTTGATTATTATTAAAAAATTCTGCAATTACATCAGCATTGACGCCAGGAACAGCCACATAAGCTAAAACCCTATAGGCGAATAAAAACGCTAAGGTAATTAAAATTTTATTCGTCAATGCTTTATTCATTATTTTATTCCACTAATACTTATATTCTGATCTTTAATTTTAGAAGCTAAATCTTTAGCACTTTTTCCAATTAATTTTATTTTTTTAACAGCTTTTGAAATTTTATGTATGCTTTTAATGCTTTCAAAGCTAATTTCGCTTAATTCTTTAATAGCTACAATTTTTTCAACATTAATTACATAAGGTTTTTCCACTCTAGAAGTAAAACCTACTTTTGGTAATCTTCTTTGAAGTGGTTGTTGTCCTCCCTCAAAACCTCTTTTTTCATTATAACCTTTTCTTGCAGTTTGGCCTTTTCCTCCTTTGGTGGCAGTCTTACCCATACCAGAGCCTTGACCACGGCCAATTCTTTTAGTTTTATGCGTTGAACCCGCTGCTTTTGTTAAATTCATCTTCTTATCCTTTTAACATTGTTAAAGCTTTGATTGTAGCACGAACCACATTAGCTGAATTATTTGAACCTAAAGATTTAGTTAAAATATCCTTAATACCCGCAAGTTCCACAATAGGACGTGTTGAACCACCTGCTATAACTCCCGTTCCTTCGCTTGCTGGTCTAAGTAAAATTCTACTTGCATTATATTTAACTTCAACATCGTGAGCGATAGTAGAACCTTTAGTTTTTACTTCAACCATATTTTTAAAGGCATCATCAACAGCTTTGCGAATAGCATCAGGAACTTCTTTAGCTTTTCCATAGCCTACACCTACTAAACCTTTACGATTTCCTACTATAACTAAAGCAGTAAATCTAAATCTTCTACCACCTTTAACAACTTTAGTAACCCTGCCAATATCGACGATTACTTCTTCAAATTCTTCTCTATTATATTTTTCCATCGATCCTCCTTTGGGTTATAGCTTAATGCCATTTTCTCTTAAAGATTCAGCTAAAGCTGCAATTACACCATGATAAACATAACCATTTCTATCAAAAATACCTTGTTCGATTTTTTTAGCTTTTAAAATTTTTGCAAATTCAGCAGCTATTTTTTTAGCACCCTCTTTATTTGCTTTTACATTTATCTTACGTCCATCAATTGCTGCTAAAGTTACAGCTTTAACATCATCAATAGCTTGTATATATAGGGTTTTATTTGATTTAAACACAGAAATTCTAGGTAAAACTTCAGTTCCTGAAATTCTTGCTCTAATTCTCTTTTTTCTTTTAATTCTTAAAGAAATTTTTCTTTTTAATATATTTATTCTCATACCCTATCCTTACTTCTTAGATGTTTTACCAGCTTTACGGATAATACGCTCATCAGAATATTTAACGCCTTTACCCTTATATGGCTCTGGTGGTCTAAACTCACGAATTTGAGCAGCAACTTGTCCAACAACTTGCTTATCACTTCCTTTTACAATGATATTATTTTTATCTACTACAATTTCAATACCTTCTGGAATATCATAATTAATAGGATGTGAGAAACCAAGTATTAATTCTAATACTTTACCTTTTAATGCTGCTTTATAACCAACACCATTGATTTCAAGAGTTTTTGAGAAACCTTGAGTCATTCCCACAATCACATTATAAGCAAGCGCTCTATAAGTTCCCCAATAAGCTCTACTTTGTCTGTCTTCACCCTTTGGAGAGAAAATAATTTGCTTATCTTTAATTTCAACATTAACATTAGCTTTTGTATCAAGCTCTTTTATTAAATTTCCTTTTTTAAATTTTAAGAAATTTCCTTCTATTGTAACTTCTATCCCATCTGGAATAGAAACTGGTTGTTTACCTATACGAGACATATTTTTCCTTTTTATTTGTCTAGGATATTTCTACTTTTTAAAGAATGGATACCCAATGCCATAAAAAGTAAGATTACCAAATGGTACATAAAATTTCGCCACCTACTCCTGCTTTAAAAGCTTCATCGTTTGGCAAAACACCTTTGCTTGTGCTAACTACTATAGTTCCATAACCATTTTTAAAACGTTTAATTTCATCTTTACCTTTATAAACACGACGACCTGGTTTAGAAACTCTTTTAATTTCGTTTATAACACTTTGTCCTTTTTCATCGTATTTTAAAACTACATTAACAAATTTCTTTTTATCTTCTTCAATAATATTGAAACTTTCAATATAACCTTTTGCTTGAAAAATACCCACTAAAGCTTCTATAACATTAGAATGTAAAAGCTTAGTAGTTTCAAGCTTTCTCATACTTGCATTTCTAATACGAGTAAGTGAATCTGAAATTATATCATTGATCATTATCTTTTCCTTACCAACTTGCTTTTTTAAGACCTGGAATTAATCCTTCATTGCCCATTTTTCTTAGACAAACTCTGCAAATTCCAAAATCTCTATAAACTGAATGAGGACGCCCACAAACTTGACATCTTGTATATCCACGAACCTTAAATTTAGGTTTGCGTGCTGCTTTAGCAATCATTGATTTTTTAGCCATTTTTATCTTCCTTTTGCAAATGGCACACCTATAAGTTCTAATAATCTGTGTGCCTCTTTATCGTTTTGTGCTGTTGTAACAATAGCAATATTCATGCCGTGAGTTCTTAAAATTTTATCATACTCAACTTCTGGAAACATTAATTGCTCATCAAGACCAAAATTATAATTTCCACGTCCATCAAAGCCATCTTTGCTTAAACCTCTAAAATCCTTTACTCTTGGTAAAGCAATAGAAATAAGCTTATCTAAAAAAGCATACATATTATCTTTTCTTAAAGTCACCATAACACCTACAGGAAAACCTTCACGCACTTTAAAACCAGCAACAGATTTTTTTGCTTTAGTTATAACGGCTTTTTGTCCAGCAATTAAAGAAATAGTATCTGCAATATTTTGCAATACTTTTTGATCTTTAGCTAATTCTCCTGCTCCTACACTAATAACAATTTTTTCGATGCTAGGTATAAGCATAGGATTTTTAATATCAAATTCTTTAACTAAAGCAGCTTTTATGTTTTGATCATATTTTTCTTTTAATCTCATCATAAATTCTACCCCTCAATCTTTGCTACATTGGAAATATCCATAGGCATTTCTTTATTGATAAAACCACCATTTGGATTTTTCTCAGTTGGCTTTACAGCTTTTTTAGCTATTTTGCAACCTTCAACAATCACTTGAGATTTTTTTGGAAAAACTGCTAATACTTTTCCTGTTTTACCTTTATCATCTCCTGTAATGATTTTTACATTATCACCTTTTTTAATTTTAAATTTAACCGCCATTATAATACCTCCGGTGCTAGTGAAACAATTTTCATAAAGCCACCATATCTAACTTCTCTTCCCACTGGTCCAAAAATACGTGTTCCAATAGGCTCTCTCTTGCTATCAAGTATTACAGCAGCATTTTCATCAAAACGAATTAAAGATCCATTTTCTCTATGAATTTCTTTTTTAGTGCGAACTATGACTGCTTTAACAACCTGACCTTTTTTAACCTTACCATTTGGTAAAGCTTTTTTTACAGATGCAACAATTACATCGCCTACTGTAGCATATCTTCTTTTGCTACCACCCAAAACCTTAATACACATAAGTTCTTTTGCACCACTATTATCAGCAACTGCAAGTCTTGTAAAACTTTGAATCATTATTAAACTCCTGTAGCTAATACAGATTTTAAGCGAAATGATTTTCTTTTAGAAAGAGGTCTGCATTCTATAGCTACCACAACATCTCCTACTTTAGCCTCATTTCTTTCATCGTGAATTAAATATTTTTTAAATCGTTTAACAATTTTTCTATATCTTGGATGAACAACTTTTCTTTCAACCAAAACACTTACTGTCTTATCCCCAGCAATCTTAACAACAATACCTTGAATTTCTCTTTTAAATGCCATATTCTATCCTTGTTTTAAAACGCTAATTGCCGTACTTATTCTAGCAATATCTTTTTTAACTTGTCTAATCTCATTTGGATTAGTAAGTTGCATAGTTTTTAGCTTTTGTCTTAAAGTGAATAAAAGCACCTTTTTTTCTTTTAGCATTGTTGCAAGCTCGGCTGCATTTTTATCTTTAATTTCAGTATATTTCATTTTGGCTCTCTCTTGTAACAAACTTAGTTTTAAAAGGTAATTTATGCATAGCTAATGTTAAAGCTTTTCTTGCCATTTCTTCATTAACTCCTGCCATTTCATAAATAATACGTCCTGGTTTAATATTCATTACCCATTCTTCAACTGCACCTTTACCTTTACCCATACGAGTTTCTAAAGGTTTTTTAGTTAAAGGCTTATCAGGAAAAACTCTAATCCAAGTTTTACCTTGTCTTTTAACAAAACGAGTTAAAGCTATACGCGCAGCTTCGATTTGACGTGAATTAATGCGACCTGCTTCAGTGGCCTTTAATGCAAATTCACCAAAAGTAAATTCTGTTCCTCTGCAAGCATAACCTCTATTACGCCCTTTCATCATTTTACGATATTTCGTTCTTTTTGGCATTAACATTATTTACTCCTTCTTCGTCTTGTTGTTTTTTTAGCCGGAGCATTTTCTTCAGTTTTTTCAGGTTGCATTCCTTTTTGTAATACTTCACCTTTAAAGATCCATACTTTTACTCCTATGTTTCCATAAGTAGTTCTAGCTTCTGCAAAACCATAATCAATTTTTGCTCTTAAAGTATGAAGTGGCACACGACCTTCTAAATACCATTCTGTTCTTGCCATTTCAGCTCCGCCTAAACGGCCTGAAACAGAAACTTTAATTCCTTTAGCTCCTGCTTTTTGCGCTCCTTGAATAACCTTTTTCATTGCTCTTCTAAAGGCTACTCTCTTCTCTAATTGAGTTGCAACACTTTCTGCTGCAAGTTGAGCTGAAGCTCCTGCTTTTCTTTCTTCTTTAATGTTGATATTAACATCTTTACCAATTAAATTTTGAAGATCTTTTCTTAAAACATCAACATCGCTACCTTTTTTACCAATAATTATGCCTGGTCTTGCTGCTACAACAGTCACACGCAATCTTTTAGCTGTTCTTTCAACTAAAATTTGACTAATTCCTGCATAATAAAGTTTTCTTTTTAAAAAAGTTCTGATTTTGTAATCTTCACCAATATTTTCAACCAAACTTGTTTTACTAGGAAACCATCTTGATTCCCAATTTCTATTAATTCCTAATCTTAAACCAATCGGATTTACTTTTTGTCCCATTTAGCTTTCCTTCTTTGCTGTTGCTTTTTTAGTGCTTTTATTATTTTTTGTTTCTTTTTCTATTTTAGCAACCTCTACTAAAATATGAGAAGTAGGTTTTCTAATACGACTTGCACTTCCTCTAGCACGTGGTCTAAATCTTTTAAGAACAGAACCTGCATCAACACGGCAACTTTTAATTATAACTTCATTGGCTTCAAAACCACCATTAGCTACTGCACTTGAAATAGCATTAGCAATATATTTAGCACCTTTATTTGGCATAAATTTTAAACTTGCCATTGCAAGTTCAGCATTCATACCTTGAACCTCTCTTGCAATAAGTCTTGCCTTAGTTGGAGACAATCTTATGAATTTAATTAAAGCTTTACTCATATCTTATCCCTTACTTACCTATTTTCTTTTGAACAGAGCCTTTATGGCCTTTAAATGTTCTTGTTGGTGCAAATTCGCCAAGTTTATAACCAATATGGTTTTCTGTAATATAAACAGGAATAAAACTTTTGCCATTATGAACATTAAAAGTTAAAC
This sequence comes from Campylobacter sp. TTU-622, assembly GCF_016598965.1. Classification (NCBI taxonomy): domain Bacteria; kingdom Pseudomonadati; phylum Campylobacterota; class Epsilonproteobacteria; order Campylobacterales; family Campylobacteraceae; genus Campylobacter; species Campylobacter sp. TTU-622. The sequence goes on along the minus strand of NZ_JAENKR010000002.1, from coordinate 10,962 downwards.
CTATCATATCAGGAATAATTGTACTTCTTCTTGACCAAGTTTTAATAGGTTTATTATCATTATTCTTTTTTGCAGCGATGACTTTTTTCATCACATGATCATCTACAAAAGGACCTTTTTTTAACGATCTAGCCATCTTATTTTCCTTTTCTTCTTGAAATTATTAATTTATCACTTGCTTTTTTACGACGTGTTTTTGCACCTTTAGTAGGTTTACCCCAAGGAGTCACAGGATGACGTCCTGAATTTTTCTTACCTTCTCCCCCTCCGTGTGGGTGATCAACTGGGTTCATAGCAGAACCTCTGGTTTGAGGACGAATTCCTCTATAGCGATTACGACCTGCTTTACCTATGGTAATGTTAGCCCAATCTTCATTTCCAACTTCACCAATACTTGCCATACATTCAGCTAAAACTTGTCTCATCTCACCACTAGCAAGTCTTAAAATAACATATTTTTCTTCCTTGCCCATAAGTTGTGCATATGCTCCTGCTGAACGTATCATTTGAGCACCTTTGCCTGGCTTTAATTCTATATTATGAACTATAGTTCCAATAGGAATATTTTTAAGCTTCATAGCATTACCTGGCTTTATATCAAGCCCACTTTCTGCTGAAGCTACTATATCTCCAACATTTAGACCTTTTGGCTGAATAATATATCTTTTTTCTCCATCTTTATAAGAAATCAAAGCAATTCTACAATTTCTATAAGGATCATATTCTATAGCTTCAACTTTACCTTCTATACCGAATTTACGACGTTTAAAATCTATAATTCTATAAAGTTTTTTAGCTCCAGCTTGTTTATGACGGCTTGTAATTCTTCCATAACTATTACGACCCGAATGAGATTTAAGTTTTACAAGCAAAGATCTTACGCTTGGTTTTGCTGTAATATCTTCAGAACTTAAACCTGTCATATATCTTCTACTTGGAGTATATGGTTTGTAAGTTTTAATTGCCATTTTAAGCCTCCATATTTTCTAAGCTAACACCTTCAGGTAGCTTTACATAGAATTTTTTATAATCGTTTCTTTGTCCTGTACGACCTCTAAAACGTTTCACTTTTCCATTAGTTCTTAAAGAATTAATACTTTGTGCATTTACGCCAAAATATTCTTTTAATATTACTTTTAAACTTGTTTTAGTCATTCTTGTTGAAGTTTGAATAACTACGACACCATTTTCTTGTAAATTCAAGCTTTTTTCTGTATAAAGTATAGTTTTAATATCTGTAATATCTGCCATAATTATCCTTCTTTTGTAATTGAATCTAATGCTGATTTTTCAAAAATAACTGCATTAAAAACAGCTACAAGATATGCATTAACTTCGTTTATATCAACAACATAGCAATTTGACAAATTTCTATAAGCTAAAAGTGTTTTTTCATCTAGCATATCTTTAACAATTAAAGCATCTTTAAGCCCTAATTTTTTAATAACAGCATTAGCATCTTTAGTTTTACCACTTTCTATAGTTAATGAAGGAACTACAAAAAGAGAATTTTTTGAAGCTTTTTCTTCTAAAGCTCTCTCAAGTGCTAATCTTTTTTGCTTTTTATTAACTTTTTGGAAATAATTTCTATTATTAGTAGGACCAAAAGCTACAGCACCTCCTACCCAAACATTTGTTCTTGTAGAACCAGCTCTTGCTCCACCTCTTCCTTTTTGTCTCCAAGGTTTTTTACCACCACCACTTACGTCGCTTCTACCTTTTGTATGAGCAGTATTTGCTCTAAGACTAGCAAGATAAGATTTTACATATAAATAAAGATTGTGTGGATTTACTTCTGCATATTTAGCAGGAAGATCTAATTCTCCAGCTCTATCAAATTTTTCATCTAAAATAGTTATTTTACTCATTTTGCAATCCTTATTTTACCCATGGCACCATTATATCCTGGTACTGCACCTTTAACAACTAAAATTTTATTTTGTGCATCATAGGATACAACTTCGTTTTTAACACTAACCTTTTCATTTCCATAATGTCCTGCCATTTTCATCCCTGGTTGAACACGACCTGGCCATTCTCTATTACCAATTGATCCATGGCGTCTATGAAATCTACTTCCGTGAGATGCTGGACCACCACCAAAATTATGTCTTTTAACAACACCACTATAACCGCGTCCTTTAGAATTAAAACTTACTTTTAAAATTTTTGCTTCATTTAAAGGAGTTTCATCTAAATCACCTATTTCTGTATTTGCCACTTCTAAAGTTGCAAAGCGGTTAAATTCAGCTGAAAGATTGTATTTTTTTTGCTGACCTTTTATACATTTGTTGCTTCTTTTACCTTTAGGATAAGCAACTAATGCTCTACCATTATCAATTTCACAAACTTTAGCATTCACAACTTTTAATAAAGTTACGGCAATACTAGGACTTGTGATAGTTCTACTCATACCTATTTTTTCTACAATATATTCCATATTCTATCCTTTTTTACCCATAGCTCTAACTTCAACATTAACTTCTGGAGCTAAATCAAGCTTAGTTAAAGAATCAACTGTATCAGGAGTAGCAGCCACTATATCTAATAAACGTGCGTGAATTCTAATTTCAAACTGCTCACGAGAATCTTTATTAATATGTGGGGATTTTAAAACTGTATATCGTTTAATTTTAGTAGGTAATGGTATTGGACCTCTAATATCTGCACCTGTTCTTTTAACAGCTTCTACAATCGCTGCAACTGTTCTATCTAGGACTCTGTGGTCATAAGCTTTAAGCTTAAGCCTAATTCTTTCCATAATTTTTCCTTTTAAAAGAACTCGTTAGTTTAAAAACTAACTAAAAATAAAACGAAAGTATAATAAATTCATATTTTGCTTGTCAAGAGAATTTATAAAAATATTTAATTTTTATCCTTTAAATAAGGATAAAAATTAAAATTATTACTTTATAATTGGTAATAAATTTTTAAAAATAAAAAGTATTTTATATAAAATTTATTTTTTATTATTTAAAAAATAATCTTAATTAGTACGATTAAAGTATAAAAATTTAATAATTGAATTTGAATTAAATAGATAAAAATTTATTATTTTTAGATTTAATTTTTATCCATTTTTTAAATTTACTTTGGCACAATCATATCACTTCGACATTCTATGATAGTATGTACATTACCACGTGGGTTAAAATCCCCTACAACTTTAATCCATTTTGGTTTTAATTTATCTTTTAAAGTATTGTAAATTTCATTGATACTTGCTTCGTGAGAAATATTTCTATTCATAAAAGAATTAATATATAATTTTATAGCTTTAAGTTCAACTACTAGTTTATCTGGAATATATTCAAAATAAATTGTTGCAAAATCAGGATATCCACTTCTTGGACAACAGCACATAAATTCAGGCAAAGTAATCTTAATCACATAATCATTTTTAGCATCATTTGGCCAAAGCTCTAAATGTTTATCTACATCAAATTCTTTTATTTCTTTTTCACCATAACGCATTATTTATACTCCTTTTAAATAATTTTAGTTTATTAATTTTAAAATTAATTACAAATATAGACGAATATTTATCTGCTAATAGTATTTTTTCTAAGAGTAAAATTATACAAAAACTAATTAAAAAAAATTAAGGCTTTTTCAAACTCTAATTCATAATTTTCTTTAAATTCTAAAAAATTACATTGGTATTTTAAACATTCTTCTTTTAATTTTAGATGATCTTTTATAAGTTCATTTAGAATTACTTTTTCACTTGCTAAACGTTTTTCTATTACACTTTCTTTTTCATAAATCAACTCATAATTTTTTAGAATATATTCTTTAGAAAAAAGTAAATTTAAATGTTTTATTTTAGATTTAAACTCTTCTTTTAAAAGATTAATATATTTAGGATAAAGATAAATTCCTTCTAAAATAAGATTTTGATTATTTTCTAAATTAGTTTGTATGATACTTCTAATAATAGGATATAAAAATTTAGCGATTTTTATATCTTCATCAACTTCAAAAGGTTTAGGAAAAATTCCTTTTAAAAATCCCATTTTTAAATGATCTAAGCTTATATAAGGATAATGATAAAGTTCTAAAAGTTTTTGAGCGAGTAAGGTTTTTCCAGTATGTGATTCTCCAGCTATTAAAAAAATCATTAAATAATTTTTTTATCTTTTAAATATTTTTGCATTTTTTCATCATTGTAAATTTCATCATAAAATTTATATCCAATACGTTCAATATCACTTATACTAATATCTTTACTTAAATTTTGTATGAAATTTTTAAAATCTTCATTTTTGCTCACTAATAAATCGAGTGTTATTAAATCTAAATTCTGTTTTTCTTTTGCTCTAATAATTATTTTAGAATTATTAATATCTGTATCAAGCTTTATAAAACCTATACCAAAAGCATTATTTAGTCTCCAAAGTTCTTTCATAATTTCATCATCAAATTCTAAAGCAACTAAGTATCCTTCATTCGCCCAACTTGAATTACTTACAGCTTGAAAATAACTTGATCTTAAATTAGAAAAATCAAGTTTGACTTTTAACTCAAAACTATAAATTTTATAAGAAATTTGATTTAAATTTTTACAAAGTGTAAAAGTTTCATCTTCATAATCTTTAAAAGGAAAATGCACACCAACTATATCAGGATGAATCCATTCATTTTCGCCACTTTTACCTCTTTGAGACTTTTCGTGAAAAATAGTTTTAGAATAAAGATTAAAATTTTCACTTTCAAATAAAAATTTAACAAGTAAAGGATGTAAATCCCTTTCTTTAAATTTAATTTCTTTTTGAATCAATAAATTTGAAAATTTATTAGTTGATATATTTTCAATATTTTTTAAATCGAGCTCATTTTCTCTTTCTTTAAGCCAAAATTTTGTTGGTCTTTTAGAAACTATTGAAAACAGAGAATTTTTACTATTTAAATTTACATAAATTTTAGCAGTTAAACTTGCAACTGGAGTTTTACTTAAATTCCCATCTTTATAAGTTTGAAGTTTTTTTTCAAAACCTTTATCTAAAGCATATTGCCAAATTTCATTTGCACTTAAAGGAAATTTACTTTCTTTTAAAACTTCTATAATTAAATCTAAAAAATTATATTTTTTCATAAATTATCTCTAAATTCTCACACATCTAAATGCTTGACGTCCTTAGCGTGAGCTTGGATATAATCGCGTCTAGGTTCTACATCATCACCCATAAAGAGATTAAAAGTATCATCAGCACTTTGTGCATCTTCGATGGTAATTTTAAGAAGTCTTCTTGCACTAGGATCCATAGTTGTTTCCCAAAGTTGTTCAGGATTCATCTCACCTAGACCTTTATAACGATAAATATCAGCTCCTTTTTTAGCATTACTTTCTACTTCTTCTAAAATTTCTAAAATATCTTTTTCAAATTTCAAATCTCTTTCTTTAATCTTATCAAAGATAAAATTTGCTTCAACATATAAAGGATGAGTAAATAAATCATCATTGATTAAAAGTTCTTCAAGTCCATTTTCAGTTTGAACAAAAATACGAATTTCATTTTCATTGATATAAGAATTTAAAATATTATAATTTGATTTTTCAAGATAAACTTTTATAATGTTAAAAAGTTCTTCATTTGAATTTTTAATTAAATCTGGATTTTCAATTAAATATCTAATCACTGAAATGATATTAAATCTTTTTTCAAGTTCTTTAAGTACAGAACGATAAGCTGAAACGATTTTTAAAAAATCTTTTAAATCATTAAGTCCTATACCTTGGTAGTTAGAATTTTCTATACCCATTTCAATTAAAAAATCATTTAAAGCCTTTTCATCTTTTAAATAAATTTCTTTTTTCTTTTGTCCTCTTTTTTCATAACGATATAAAGGAGGTTGAGCTAAATAGATATGACCATTTATTATTAAATCTTTCATAAAACGGAAGAAAAAAGTTAAAAGTAGAGTTTGTATATGAGATCCATCAACATCAGCATCTGTCATAATGATGATTTTATGATATCTAAGTTTTGAGATATCAAAATCTTCTCCTATACCACAACCAAAAGCAGTAATCATATTTTGAATTTGTTCTGATTTTAAAATTTTATCAAGTCTTGCTTTTTCAACATTTAAAATTTTACCTCTTAAAGGTAAAATTGCTTGAAAAGATCTTTCTCTACCTTGTTTTGCAGAACCCCCTGCAGAATCCCCTTCTACAAGATAAATTTCACTTTCACTTGGATCTTTACTTTGACAATCAGCTAATTTACCAGGCAAAGTCCCTACACTTAAACTTTCTTTTTTACGTGTTAATTCTCTTGCTTTTTTAGCTGCTTCTCTACCGCGTGCTGCCATTAAGGCTTTATTCATTATAGCTTTTGCTTCTATAGGATTTTCTTCAAAATATTTAGTTAAATACTCAAAAGAAGCTTTTGAAACTATAGGACGTACATAAGTTGAACCTAGTTTTCCTTTAGTTTGTCCTTCAAATTGTGGTTCAGGAACTTTAACACTTACTATAGCTATAAGTCCTTCACGAATATCTTCTCCAGTAATTTTACTATCTTTTTCTCTAGCACTTGCATTAGCTTCTATGTAATTACTTATTACGCGTGTTAAACCCATTCTAAAGCCTGCTTCGTGAGTTCCACCATCTGGAGTTTTAATATTATTTACAAAAGAAAGCAAATTTTCACTATAAGAGTCATTATAAAGTAAAGCTACTTCAACATTTACATCTTCTTCATCTACACTGAAAAAAATTGGTTTAGTTAAAGCTATTTTTTTATTTAAATCTGTAACGAATTGAGAAATTCCACCTTCAAAATGAAAGCTTTCGTATTTTCCTATACGATTATCTTTAAAATTTATAGTAATTTTTGGGTTTAAATATGCAAGTTCACGAAATCTTTTAGCTAAGATTTCATAATCAAATTCTGTTACTTCAAAAATTTTATCATCAGGCCAAAATTCTATGGTTGTTCCTGTTTTTTTACTTTTTCCTATTACACCAAATTCACTGATAACTTTACCTTCTGAAAATTCTTGACGATAAATTTCTCCATTTCTTTCGACTGTGGCTACAAGTTTTTTAGAAAGAGCGTTTACAACTGAAACCCCAACACCATGCAAACCACCTGAAACTTTATAAGTATCTTTATCGAATTTTCCCCCTGCGTGAAGAACAGTTAAAACAACAGTTAAAGTTGGCATATTTTCTGTAGGGTGCATATCTACAGGAATTCCTCTACCATTATCACTTACTATACAACTTCCTTCAGTTGTAATTTCAATATCAATAGTATCACAATGCCCTGCCATAGCTTCATCAATAGAATTATCTACTACTTCATAAATCATATGATGAAGACCACCTATATTGGTATCTCCTATATACATACCAGGACGCTTTCTAACAGCTTCTAAACCTTTTAGAACTTTAATATTACTTGCGCCATAATTTTCTTGCATATTTTTCCTTTTAGTTAAATTTATGATTTTTAAAAATTATAAAATCATTGGCATAATAACCATTTCAAGTTTTCCTGAACTTACAACAAAAGCTAAATTTGGTTCATTGATACTGATTTTAAATTCATTTTCTTCAATAGAAGATAGAAAATCTAATAAATATTTAATTTTAACACTAAGAGCAAATTCTTCTTCTAAATTAAGTTCTATATCAAGCTCTGTTTTTGCTTCCATATTATCAAGACTAATACCTTCAAATATAATTTTATTTTTTAGGAAATGAATTTTTAATTTTTCTGTTACTACGCTAATTTTCTTTAAAGAATCTATAAAATCTTCGGTTTGTAAAATAATTTCTTGTTTAAATTGTTTTGGCACAACTTTTTCATAATCTGGGAATTTATCATTAATAAGTTTTGTGAAAAATTCAAAATTGTCATTTTTAGCTATAAGCATATTTTCATCGTAAAATATTTCGATTTTTTCATAAAAAAGTTTTTGCATTTCTGTAATAGCTTTTTTAGGGATACAAATGTGAAATTCTTGTTCATTATTTTTTTCTAAAGTATAAATAGCTAATCTTCTTGTATCTGTTCCTACAAAATTGATTTTTTCAGTTTTTATATCTAAAAAAGCACCATTTAAAGAATATTTTGGATTATTTGTATCTATACTTGGGAGAATTTTTTTAAGAGATCTGCTTAAATCACTAGAATCAATATCGAATTTATTTTTACCTTCTGTTTGTGGGAAATTTGGAAAATCTTCATAATTAAACATTGGTAATTTATATTTTGTGCTTTTTTGTCTTATAAATAAAAAATTATCGATAGTTTCAAGTGTAACTTCTTCATTGTTTAAGTTTTTGATTACATCAACAATGCTTTTTGCATTTGCTGTTGCAAAACCAGAAGATTCTATACGAATTTTTCTGATTTTATAATTTATTCCTATTTCAAAATCAGTTGCTTTGATTGTAAGTTTATCTTCATTTGCTTCAAAAAGTAAATGAGAAGTGATAGTACTAGAATCTTTCTTTTCTACATAAGCATTACATAAAATAATAGCAGATTCTAAAGTTTTTTTATTTATACTTAATTTCATTTTTTCTCCTTTTTAATTTAATTTCATCATAATAATAAGCATATTGAAAATGTGAAAAAGTGTTTTAAAAATTTATTTTATCATAGTTTTTTCTTTTTTAATTTTTCATTTTTATTCACATTTTTTCACTTAACTTTGACTTTTTGTTAAAATTTTATTTTTAAGTTCTTCAATTTTATTTTTAAGTTCTAAATTTTCTAAAAAAAGTTCATTAATTTTTTTAATATTATGTGAAATTGCTGTGTGATCTTTCATTTCAAAAAACATTGCAAGTTGAGGCATAGACATAGTTGTAAGCTCTCTTGCTAAAAAAATCACAATGCGTCTTATAGTTACTATATTTTTTGTTTTTCTGTTTGATTTTATATCACTTGGTTTTATATTAAATTCTTTACAAACAATATTAAGTATATCTTCTATAGTAATATTTTCTTTTTTCTCTTTGATATGATCTTTCATTAAACTTTTTGCTATATCTAAAGTTATTTCTTGGTTAATAAGTCTTGAATAAGCATTTAGATTTGTAATCATACCTTCAATTTCTCTTATATTATCTCCCATAGAAGTTGCAATATAATTAATAACTTCATTATTTAAATTTACTTCATTAAATTCACATTTTTTTCTTATAATTGTCATTTTTGTATCAAGTTCAGGCGGTGTAATATCAGCAATTATTCCATTTGCAAAACGACTTTTTAATCTTTCTGTGATACCTTTTAACATATTTGGTGGATTATCTGAAGTCATAATAATTTGACCTAATCTATCTTTAATTTCATTAAAAGTGAAAAAAAATTCTTCTTGAATTTTATCTGTTTTTCCTAAAAATTGAACATCATCAATGAGTAATACATCACAATTTCTATACTTTTCGTGGAATTTTTCCATAGTTTTATTGCTTAGATGAGAAGTAAAATCATTAACAAAATTTGCACTTGTAGCATAAATAACTTTTTTGCCAAGTTCTAAACAAGTATTGCCAACAGCTTGGAGTAAATGAGTTTTACCAAGCCCAGTTGCTCCATAAATAAAAATAGGATTATAAAGTTTTCCTAATTTATCTTTGTTAGCTACAGCTTTACAGGTTACATAGGCATATTCATTCGAATCTCCTACAACAAAACTATCAAAGGTAAAAGAGGGATTTAATATAGTGCTTTGTGTTTTAATTTGCATTATATCTATTTTACTAGCTTTAGAATGGGTTTTTGTATTTTGTGTTTGAATAATAACTTTTGCTTTGATACCAGTTTGTACTTCATAAAAATAAGAAATTTTTTGAGCGTATTTTGTTTGAGTAAATTTAGCTAGAAATTCATTTGAAGCATTAAAAACTAAAAGATCTGCTTTGCTTTGTTTTTCATTTAATTTAAGAGGTAAAATATAATTTTCATACTCATTTTCTGAAAGTTCTTTTTTTAAAAAATCAAGTATTTTATTTATATCCATTGAATCCTATCTAATATATTTTTTAAATTTTATCTTTAATTTTATAAAAAAAGGTTAAAATTATTCACATCTTTAGAAAAGAATTTCACATTTTTAAGGTTTATTTTGAAAATTTTAGGAATTGATCCAGGAACTCGTTTTTGTGGTTATGCTATTATAGAAAGTGATAAAAATAAAAATACTCTTATAGAAGCAGGACTTATAAAGATTAAACCTTCTACACTTCAATATCAAATTACAGAGCTTTGTGAAGGACTAGATTTAATCTTTAAAAATCATCAATTTGATGAGGTAGCTATAGAGGATATATTTTTTGCTTATAATCCAAAAACAGTTTTAAAACTTGCACAATTTCGTGGAGCTTTAAGTTTAAAAATTTTACAAATTCATGGTGAGTTTAAAGAATATACTCCTTTACAAATTAAAAAAGCAATAACAGGAAAAGCAAAAGCGACAAAAGAACAGGTTGCTTTTATGGTAAAAAGACTTTTAGGAATTTCAAAAGATATTAAACCTTTAGATATTACAGATGCTATTGCTATAGCTTTAACACACGGAGCAAATTTAAGGATGAAATATTAATTTTTAACTAAAATATAAAGTTGCTCATTAACATAAATAGAGCGATTTTTAAGATTTCTACTAGCTCTAAAAGTATTGTATTTTTGTTCCAATAAAAAACATTTTCCAAGATTTTGTAAACGTTTTAAAAAATTTTCTTTTTTAACAAAGCCTTCACAATTATAAGATAATAAAATGATTTTAGCTTTTAAATTATAAATTAGATCAAATAAAGCATTTTCAGCATTTTTTTGACTATTATAAACACTACGATTCCAATCTTTTGGAATTCCACTTATATTTGAAATTTCTTTGGGTTCTTTATAATTTGCAATTAAATTTAGCATAAAATAATTAGAGCTATAAGGGTGTTGATTATAAGGGGGATCAAGATAAATTACATCTATATTATCA
>NZ_JAENKR010000029.1:0-15455 GCF_016598965.1 Campylobacter sp. TTU-622 | reverse complement strand
GTGCAAAAATCTATTTCATTCATTAATAAATTTTCTTAATATCTGAATCGTTAATAAATTCTTTAAATTCATCAATTAGTTTTTTTTCTTTTAAAAATACTTCCTCTAAAGATTTATCTTGTTCATTTGCTTCTTTTTTTTGGATATTTTTTAAATTTTTATGATTTAACATAGAATTTTTATTTTCTTTCTGCATTTCTTTTTTAATGCTTTTTAAATCATCTAAAAAATTCATATATGCTCCCTTTCTTCTCTAATTTTCTTAAGAGTTGCAGCAATAGCAGCTATAACTTCTTCTTTATTGTTTTGATGTCTATCTTCTGTTTTTTCAAGTAGTTCTTGCATATGAGTATTAATAAAAGATGTATCAAAATATCCTCTTCTAAATTCTCTTGTTTTAGTTATTGCAATTAAAAAAGGAATAGTAGTTCTAACTCCATCAATAACAAATTCTTTAAGAGCTCTTTCGAGTTTATTGACTGCTAAATCATAACTTGTTGCTTTAATAATAAGTTTTGCAAGTAAAGAATCATAAGAAGGTGGAATAACATAATCTTTATAAATATGACTATCAACTCTTACAGAAGGGCCAAGAGCTGGATAATACTCATTAATTTTTCCAGGATTTGGAATAAAATTTTTCCATACATTTTCAGCGGTAATTCTTGCTTCTATAGCAAATCCTCTGGGCTTAATATCGCTTTGCTCAATATCAAGAATTTCTCCTCCAGCTATACGAATTTGACGCACTATTAAATCAACTCCTGTAATTTCTTCTGTAATAGGATGTTCTACTTGAATTCTTGTATTCATTTCCATAAAATAGAAGCGATTGTAATCATCAAGTAAAAATTCGATTGTTCCTGCATTTGTGTATCCTACTGCTTTAGCTGCAGCAACAGCAGTTACACCTATTGTTTTTCTAAGATTATCTGAAATTCCAGGACAAGGGGCAATTTCTATTATTTTTTGATGACGTCTTTGTATAGAACAATCCCTCTCGCAAAGATGGATAATATTGCCATAATTATCTCCTAAAATCTGAAATTCAATATGTCGCGGATTGATAATATATTTTTCCATAAAAATCTCATCATTTTTAAAAAAACTAAGAGCTTCTCTCTTGCAAGATTCTAAAGCGCTTTCAAGCTCTTCTTCTTTATATACAACGCGAATTCCGCGTCCTCCCCCTCCTCCACTAGCTTTTAAGATTACTGGATAACCTATTTTTAATGCAAAAGATTTTATTTCATCTAAGGAATAATTATTTAATTTTTCAGTTCCTGGAACTATAGGAATTCCATTAGAATTCATTAAAGCTCTTGCAATGTTTTTATTGCCCATTTTATATATAACTTCTGATTTTGGTCCTATAAAAATAATACCTGCGTCTTCACAAGCTTTAGCAAATTCGTGATTTTCGCTTAAAAATCCATATCCTGGATGTATTGCATCAGCTTTGCAAGCTTTGGCAATTTCAATAATTCTTGCAATATCCAAATACCCTCTTATAGCATCAGTTCCTATGCGATATGCTTCATCAGCAATTTTAACATGTAAGCATTCTTTATCTGGTTCTGTAAAAACAGCAACACTTTTAATATGTAAATCCCTGCAAGCTCTTATAACTCTTACGGCGATTTCAGCTCGATTTGCAATTAAAATCTTATGTATCATTTATTCGCCTTTTAATTAAAATAATAAATCTATTATATAAAAATATTAGTAATAATTTTATATAATAAATATTTTAATAATTTCTAATCGAAAGCATATTCATAACAATGATTTTAGAATTTAAAAATATTTTAATATTTAAAGTTGTAATTTAATGTTAGCTGATAAAAAATTATTTTATTTAAGTTCTGTTTTGATTATTATAGGTATTGTTTTTTCTTACTCTTTGACTGCTTTTACTGTACTTTATTTTGAATATAGCGAATTTCATTTTTTTATAAGACAACTTTTTTTTGGGGTAAGTGGAATTTTAATTATGTTTTTTATTTCACGTCTTAATCCTGATGCCAATAATGCGAAAAGAATTATTTTAGCTTTACTTATAATTTCTTTTATTTGTATAATTATTTTACCTTTTTTACCAACCGCTTTAGCTACAGCTAGCGGTGGAGCTAAAAGATGGATTAGAATAGGACCTATTTCAGTTTCTCCAGTTGAATTTTTTAAAATAGGACTTATTTATTTTCTTGCTTGGTCTTATACAAGAAGAATAGATGATAATAAAAAGGCTATTAAACACGAAATTTTAATTTTATTACCTTATTGTATAGTTGCTAGTATAGTGATTGGTTATATTTATATCACACAAAATGATTTAGGACAAAGTGTTATTTCTTTTTTTCTTATTCTTGCCTTAGCTTTTTTTGCTGGAACAAGTAAAAGATTGTTTGCTTTTAGTACTATTATTATTATGATGATAGGCATTATGGTAATTTTTAGCAATCAAAGAAGAATTCAAAGAATTATCAGCTGGTGGGGAAATATACAAGATGCCTTTTTGCCTTTATTTCCTAATTGGATTGCCTCAAGTTTAAGAGTAAGCGTTAATAATGAACCTTATCAGATCTCTCATTCGCTCAATGCTATAGCACATGGGGGATTTTTTGGAGAAGGTCTTGGGCTTGGAATTTTTAAACTAGGTTTTTTAAGCGAGGTTCATACAGACTTTGTTTTATCTGGAATTACTGAAGAAATTGGACTTTTTGGATTAGCTTGTATTTGCATCCTTTATCTTTGGATGATTTTAAGAATTTTTAGAATTGCTGGAAGATGTGATAGAAAACAAGATTTTATTTTTTGTTCAGGTATAGCTTTACTTCTTTTATTTTCTTTTTTTATGAATGCTTTTGGTATTATTTCTTTAACCCCTTTAAAAGGTGTTGCTGTGCCACTTCTTAGTTACGGGGGAAGTTCTATGTGGGCTATTTGTATAGGAATTGGCTATGTTTTAATGATTTCTAAAAAGGTGAAATTATGATAGCAATTACAGGTGGAGGAACTGGGGGGCATTTAAATATAGCTAAATGTTTATTGCAAAGTGCTAAAAAACAAAATATAGAATGTATTTATATAGGGAGCACCTATGGTCAGGATAAGCTTTGGTTTGAAAATGAATCAGGTTTTAAAGCAAAATATTTTTTGGATTCAAGAGGTGTTGTTAATCAAAAAAAAATAGCAAAAATTAAATCTTTATTTAAAATTTTACAACTTAGTTTTAAATGTCGTGAAATTTTTAAAAAACATCAAATAAAAGCTGTTTTTAGCGTCGGTGGATATAGTTCAGCTCCAGCATCTTTTGGGGCGATTATTAATCATATCCCTCTTTTTATCCATGAACAAAATTCTGAAAAAGGAGCTTTAAATTCTCTTTTGAAACCTTTCTCTAAAGCTTTTTTTAGCGCTTTTGAGCCTATATTTTGCTCTTATCCAGTTAATGAAATATTTTTTAAAACAGCAAGAATAAGAAAAGAGCTTAAAACAATTATATTTTTAGGTGGTTCTCAGGGTGCTAGTTTTATCAATGCTTTGGCTTTAAAATTGGCTCCAAAATTAAGTAAAAAAAATATTAAAATTATACATCAGTGTGGAGAAAAAGAATTTGATTTTTACCAGAAAGCTTATGAAAAACTAAATATAAAAGTAGATATTTTTGCTTTTGATAAAAACATTTATACCAAAATACAAGAAGCAGATTTAGCCATTTCAAGATCTGGAGCTAGTACTCTTTTTGAACTTTGTGCTAATAATATCCCAACTATTTTCATCCCATATCCATATGCAGCTAAAAATCATCAATTTTTTAATGCCAAATTTTTAAAAGATAAAAATTTATGTGAAGTTTTTTTACAGTCTAATTTAAACGAAGATAGGTTATTTCAAACAATTTTAATTTTAAATTTAGAACAAATATCTACAGGTTTAATTAATATATTAAAACCAAATGGAGCAGATGAGCTAATTTTATATATGAAAAATATTATAAATTTATGAACTTGTTGTTTTATCTTCTTTTATTTTTCTTTTAGCAAGACCCATTTGTTCATAAGCATCAATTTCTTTTTTATACG
Source organism: Campylobacter sp. TTU-622 (assembly GCF_016598965.1). Classification (NCBI taxonomy): domain Bacteria; kingdom Pseudomonadati; phylum Campylobacterota; class Epsilonproteobacteria; order Campylobacterales; family Campylobacteraceae; genus Campylobacter; species Campylobacter sp. TTU-622. The sequence continues at coordinate 11,370 of NZ_JAENKR010000029.1, read as the reverse complement.
AAGCTGAAATTTTCTTTAATTCTTTATTTAAAAAACTTATAGTCTGAGGGCTTGCATTATCATTAGAACTAAGAGCAGTAATAAATTCTAATTTCTTTTTTGTTGTCTCATCTAACTCTTTTGATTGTTTGCTACCAAGTTTATGTGTGCTTATAAATAATTGAGCAAGGTTTTTTAGCTCTTGATCTGTTAAAGAAGTATCTTTAGCAGTTGTTATCATTTTGTCTAAATCTGTATTAAATATTTTAGTTTTTTTATTAGAATTATCATTTTTTATTTTAGTTTTTTCACTTTTTTTACCATCATTAATAATAAGATAAGCTATTATACTTAAAAAAATTGAAAGTAAAATAGCTGCTACTAAAATAATAAAAAATACTTGATGCATTATAATTTACTAATAAAATGACGTTTTCTATAGGCCAGTAAGCTTAAAATTATCATTGTAAAAAATCCCCAATAAACATAACTTGGGATTTGTACAGCTTCTCCAGCAGCGTAAGAGTGCATACCGACTAGAAAATAATTAACTCCAAAATATGTCATAATGATTACCCAATAAGCAAACATTGAGCTGACTGCAAAGACATATTGATTGCATAATTTTGGAATCATTCTAATGTGTAGTATAGCTGCATAAACTAATATACTCACTAATGCCCAAGTTTCTTTGGAATCCCAACTCCAATATCTCCCCCAACTTTCATTAGCCCAAACAGCGCCTAAAAAATTTCCAGCAGTTAGTAAGCAAAGTCCTAAAATCATTGCCATTTCATTAATTCTTGTTGCTTCTGTAATATTTCTTAAGATATTTGCATTATATTTACCTTTATTTTTAAGGAAACACATTAAAATCAAGACAAAAATAGCAAGTAAAGCACAAAGTCCTAAAAATCCATAACTTGCTGTAATAACAGAAACATGAATTGTAAGCCAATAAGAATTTAATACTGGCACTAAATTTGTAATTTGAGGATCCATTTCACTTAAATGTGCTACAAAAAGGACTATACCCGCTAAAATAGAAGTTAAAGAAAGGGCTATAGGGCTTTTTTTAGAAAAGAAAATTCCAGATAATGCTAAAGCCCAAGATATATAAACCATACTTTCATAGGCATTACTCCAAGGAGCATGATCTGCTAAATAAGCCCTTAAACATAATCCTATACTATGAACAATAAAAACAATAATATTTAAAATATATGCAATTTTAAATATTAAATTAATTTTAATATTAGAATTTAGCATTTTAGTTAAAACCAAAATCAAAAGTAAAAGACCTGCTAGTAAATATACAGGGATTAATTTTACAAATAATTGTAAATGGTTTGTAAAAATTTCTATTGAGATTTTAGTCTTGTTTGGTATAACATTGCTACCAAATTTTTCTTGATACTTTTCAATTAATTCTAATGCTTCATCTGCTTTGGACCAATCATTTGTTTTAATGCTATTTTCCACAGATAAAAAATAATTTTTTATTAAATTTACAACAATTAAATTTTCTTCTCCTTTGGTAAATTGCATAGCTGAGAAAGGTGCAAGCCAAGTGTTATTTTTATCATTTTGAATAGGAATAAATTTAAACAATTCTCCACTAAAAATTAAATTTACAATATTTGCTCTTTCATCAAGTTTAATAATCTCTTTATCTAAAACTCCTCTAGTATTTGGATTTTTGCGATTTGCATTTTCAACATATTTTAAAAGAGCATAATTGTTATCTTTAGTAAAAAAATCTATATAGCTGATATAAGGTTTACTAGGAATATTTAAAATTTTAGAGATTTCTTCATTAATTGCTTTATTTTTAGGCATAATTATAATCGGCTCTTTTGCCCAAGATTGTACATCTATAAGCATAGAAAGCATTATAGCACTTGCATCTTGATTTTTGTAACTTGTTTTTTTATAAATTTTTTCTAAAACTTCTTTAGCTAAGGTATCAAATGGAACCATTCTCCCGCTAGGCTTTTGAACTATAAGATGACTTAATTTTTTAGCATGATCCTTATTAATTATTGGTATATTATTACTTGTATTATTTTCAAAAGCTTGTAATTTATTAGTACCTAAAAATAAAAAAGCAAATAATAAAATTTTTACAGAATTTTTAAGAGCATCTTGATTGATAAGTTTTGCTAAAACTCTAAATCTTGAGTGTGGATTTAAAAAATTTAAAAACATACCAAGACATAATAAAAAATATCCAATATAAGTTGGAATTTTTCCTGGATCTTTATTGACTGAAAGTATGGTTCCTTTTTCATCTTGATCATATGAACTTTGATAAAATCTATAGCCTTTATAATCTAAAACATTATTCATAAAAACCCTATAATCAAAACTTGCATTTTTATCTTCGAGTCTAATTTCACTTGCATAAGAAGCTGGAGACATTGAACCTGGGTATCGTTCAATTATAAAATCATTTAAATAAATTGAAAAAGGTAATTCTTGAAAAGAAGTTGTCCAAGAAATAAAGAATTTTTGTCCATTAAGCTCAATAACTTTTGGATTATCATATTGAAAAACATAAAATTCTTGTTTTTTACCCTGATATGAAAGTTCAAATTTTAAAGCATTATTACCATTTAAGGTTAGTGATTGATATTGAGTGCTCATAGCAAAAGGTTTTAAATTTTCTAACCACGATGCTTTCCAATTATAAGGTTCTCCAAACCAAGAAATAATTAAAGTCCTAAAAATTTCAAGCCAGATATTTTTAAACCAAATCAAAAAACTCTCATCTTGTGGTCTATTATCTCCAGTTATAATTTCTTTAGCATGTAAAGAAGCAAATTTTATAACAAAACTTAAATCATTAATTTCATAAAGCCTTTTTTCTTTAGCATTTACTTTAGAACCTATTTCAAGATGAGAATTAACTCCATCTTGCATACTTAAAAAATTCAATCTTTGGCTTGAAATTAATTCTAAATTTTTATTAATTTTAACAAAAGGAGCTTTAACTTCATCATTCATAAAAGAAAAATTAATACCATCTATATTTTTAATTTCATTTTGCTTTAATTTAATTTCTTGATTTTGTCCATTTTTAGCAAGCATTAAGATTAATAAAGCATTAGAAGAATTTAAATCTTCTATATAAGAAACTTTAGCATTTAAGATAAGGTCTTTATATTGTAAAATTGCTTTGTTGTTATCAATATTTAGTTCAAGTTTTAAAGAATTAGCAAAAGGTAAAACAGCTATATCTTTATCAGATGCTACTCCATAGATTTGTTGATTTTTAAGTGCTGAAAATTTGATAAAAGATTTAGAGCTTTCAATATAAGAGTTTGAATCATTTTCTCTAATATGAAGTAAACCCTCAAAACCACCATATCTTGTCATAATAGAACCTATTAAAATAAATAAAAAAGAAAAATGAAATATCATTAAAGGCAATTTTTTAATTTGAAACATTTTATATCTTAACATTCCACAAAATAAATTAATCCCTAATAAAAACTGAATTAAACCAAACCAAAATGTTCCATAAATCATAGCCCAAGCAGTTGGAGTACCATAAGAACTTTCGATAAAAGTTGCCAAAGCACAAAAAAGTGCAAAAAGTAAAAAAAGTAAAATAGAAATTTTTAAATCTCCAATGCTTTTAATAATATTTTTCATTTTTATCCTTAGAGTCCCAAATATTTCTTACGAATTTCATCATTGCCAATTAAATCTTTCGCAATTCCTTGCATAGCTATGTGTCCATTTTCTAAAACATAAGCATAATCACTAATTTTTAAAGCAGAATAAGCATTTTGTTCTACTAAAAGTATGGTAATCCCTTCTTGCTTTAAGCGAACAATAATATCAAAAACTTCTGCTACTATTTTAGGTGCAAGGCCTAAAGAAGGTTCATCTAGCATTAAAAGTTTAGGTTCGCTCATTAAAGCTCTTGAAATGGCTAGCATTTGAGCTTCTCCACCGCTTAAATTTCCAGCTAATGTATTTTTTTTATTAGCAAGTCTTGGGAAAAGTCTATACATTTGTTCTCTTAAGTGCTCATAATTTTCAGCATTATTAAAAGCCCCTATTTTTAAATTTTCTTCTACACTAAGATTAATAAAAACTCTTCTACCTTCTGGAACTAAGGCTATTCCTTTTTGAACTAAAGTATATGTTAGGTGTCTTGAAGTTTCGTATCCTAAAAAATTAACCTCTCCTGTTTTTTTTACAGAATTGAGTAAGGCATTTAAAGTAGAAGTTTTACCGGCACCATTGGAACCTATTAAAGAAACAATATGACCTGTTTCGACTTTAAAATCAATTCCTTTTACCGCTTCAATTAAGCCATAGTAAACGTGTAAATCTTTAACTACTAACATCAAAATCTCCTAAATATGCAGCAATAACTTCTTTATGATTAACAGCATCATTTAGTTTTCCTTCAAAAATAGTTTTTCCATAATCAAGAACTAAAACTCTATCACAAAGCTTATTAACAAATTTCATATCATGTTCTATTAATAAAACGCTAATTTTATGCTCATTTCTAAGCTTAAAAATAACCTCTGCTAAATCATCACTTTCTGATCCATTCATTCCTGCAACAGGTTCATCAAGTAAAAGTAATTTTGGTTCAGTTGCCATAGCTCTTGCAATTTCAACTTTTCTTTGTTGTCCATAACTTAAATTAGTAGCTTTTTCTTCTGCTAATTTTTCAATTCCAAGCTCTTCTAAGATTTTATAAGCTTTATTTTTAAATTCTTTTTCTACTTTTTTAAATCTTCCAATATGCAAAAAAGCTTCTAAAATATTGTATTTCATTTTATGATTAAAGCCTATTAAAACATTTTCAAGCACACTCATACTTGAAAAAAGTCTTATATTTTGAAAGGTTCTTGCAATACCTAAATGTACTATTTTGTAAGGTTTTAATGTATCAATTCTTTGCCCGTTAAAATAAACTTCACCACTTGTTGGTTTATAATTTCCTGTAATTATATTAAATAAAGTTGTTTTTCCTGCTCCATTAGGACCAATTAGAGCAAAAATTTCACCCTCTTTAAGTTTAAAAGAAGTTTCATTGATAGCTTGAACACCGCCAAAATTTTTAGAAATTTGTTTTAATTCTAAAATCACTTCTTTCTCCTTTTTTGATATTTTTTTAGTGAAAATAAAATATCAATTAACTCTTTATTCCCCATAATACCTTTTCTAGCAAAAAGCATTACTAAAATTAAAATAAGAGAAAAAACTACCATTCTAAAACCCGGCATAGCGTCAATTTGATAGCCAAAAATATTCATACTTTCATCCAAAAATCTAAGCCACTCACTTCCTCCGATTACTAATATAGCACCTATTATAGCTCCTGTTGTAGAACCAAGTCCTCCTAAAACTATAATAATTAAAAGTTGAAAAGTAAATAAAAAATCAAATTGATCTGGAGTTAAAGTTGTAAGCAAACAAACTAATAAACCTCCTCCGACACCTTCTAAAAATGCTGAAGTTCCAAAAGCTAAGGTTTTAATCCAAAAGGTATTAATTCCCATTGCACTAGCCGCATCTTCATCATCTCTAATGGCTTTCATAGCTCTCCCATATTTAGAATAAACTATATTTAAAATTAAAATAACTGAAATAATCGCAATAGAACCTGTCCAAAAAATATTTGAAAATTGCGGTATATCAATAAAACCACGCGATCCATTTGTTATTGAATAAAAATTTAGTGCTAATAATTTAATAATAATACCAAAACCCAAAGTTACAATTGCTAAGTAATCTCCTCTTACTCTAAAAACGGCAAAAGAAAGAATCAAAGATAATAAACAAGCACAAATTCCAGAAAGTAATAAAGCAACAATAAAATAATTTGTATGCATCATTAAAATAAAAGAATTAGGTCCATCAAGAAAAAATTGTTCATTTTTAGCTTCAGCACTTAAAAGCATTAAAGCAGTCACATAAGCACCTATAGCTACAAAGCCATTAGGCTCAAGAGAAAATTGTCCTGTTACACCATTAATAAGATTATAACTTACTGCAAAAATAATAAAAATAGCAATTTGATTAATAATATTCATTCCATAATCATTAAAAATTTGTGGAGATAAAAATATAAATAAAATTGAGATAATTAAAAATAATATATGCAAACTTTTAGTCTTACTCATATTAAAACCTACTTTTTTCAAAATTAATGCCTAAAATTCCTGTTGGTTTAAAAATCAAAATAAAAACCAAAAAAATAAAAGCAAAGGCATCTTTAAAGCCAGAAAGATCTGGAAAAAAAGCTACAACTATTACCTCAGTAAGCCCTATAATAAGTCCTCCAAGCACGGCACCAACAACTGATCCAATACCACCTAATACAGCAGCTGCAAAAGCTTTAAGACCTATTAGAGTTCCCATGCTAGGTTCAATTGAATAATATGTTGTAGCCCAAAATACTCCTCCAACAGCTGCCAAAGAAGAACCTAATGCAAAAACAATTGCAATAATACGATTTGCATTAATTCCCATTAAATTTACGGTTTGAATATCAAAAGCTAAAGCTCTTATAGCAATACCATATTTACTTTTGTGTAAAATAAAAAGAAGAATAAGTAAAATAACAAATGTTATTATAGGGACAAGTAAGCTTCCAAAAGTAATGCTAATATTAAAAAAAACAATATTTTCTTCAAAAATACTCGGGACTGGAAATGCTTTTGGGGTTGAAGTAAAGAACATATTAAAAAGATTTTGTAAAAGAAAGCTTATACCAATTGCTGTTATAAGTAATGAAATCTTTGGAGCATTTCTTAAAGGCTTATAAGCTACCTTATCAGTTGCAATACCTACACACGCAGCAAAAATCATTGCTAAAAATAAAGCCCCTAAAAAAGGAATTTGAAAATTTAATATACTAAAAAGTGCTATATAAGCACCTACCATCATAATATCCCCGTGGGCAAAATTAATAAGTCGTAAAACACCATAAACCATTGTATAGCCTACTGCAATAAGCGCATACATACTTCCTAAACTTAAACCATTAATAAGTTGTTGCAAAAATAAAGTTAAATCCATAATATTCCTAAGGGTTAATAATATCTTTATAAACTTGTTTTTGATTTTTGATTTCTTTGATTACTACAGAACGAATCGCATTTCCACTTTCATCAATGCTAATTATCCCGCTAACACCTTGAAAATTTTTAGTTTGATGAATTTTATTATTAATACATTCTGTATTAAGATTAGCAATGCATTCATTCATAGCATTTACCATTACAAAATAAGCATCAGCACCCATAGCTGAAAATGCAGGAACTTCTTTAGTTCCTTTTTCTTTTTCATAAGCTGATATAAATTTTTTTCCAAGCTCTGTTGTAGGATTATTAAAATCAAAGCTATCGGTAAAAATGTAGCCATTGCTAGCTTCTAAAGCTAAATCAATAAAGGTTTGATTTGCTACTCCATCTCCAGAACCCATTGGGGTGTTAAGATTTAAATTTCTAGCTTGTCTTGCAAATAAAGATGCTTCTGTATAATAAATAGGTAAAAATATAAATTCAGGATTGATGCTTTTGATCTGAGTAACAATAGCTTTAAAATCCTTATTTCCAGAATTAATTCTAATTGTTTTTAAAATTTTACCATTATTTGAACTAAATTCTTTTTCAAAGGCTTTAGCAAGACCTAAGGAATAATCATTGCTTTGATCAACTATAATTACAGCATTTTTATAACCTAAGGTATTATAAACATACTTGGCCATAGATGAGCCTTGGAAATTATCACTAAAACACACTCTGCTTGAATATTTTTTCTTATCTAGCAATCTATCTCCAGTAGCAGCAGGTGCAATAAGTGGAATTTTATTATCTTCAGCTATTTTCATAACTTGTAAAGTATTAGCTGTAACCATTTCTCCAATAAGTCCTAAAACTTTATCTTGAGAAATAACACGATTGGTTCCACTTGAGGATTCTATTTTATCTCCTTTTGTATCAATAACAATCAAATTTATTTTATCACCATTTTTTAGTGTATTTTCTAAAGCATTAGCAAGTTTAATACCCTCTAGAGCACTTTGCCCATAAGCAGCAGTTAAACCGCTTAATGGGAGTATAATTCCTAAATTTATTTCTTTCGCATTTAAGGATAAAGTCAAAAAACTTATTAAAATTAGAAATTTTTTCATTATTTTACCTTTTAATATTTATGGGTTTATACTTGTTTTATAAACTTGTTTTTGATTTTTGATTTCTTTGATTACTACAGAACGAATCGCATTTCCACTTTCATCAATGCTAATTATCCCGCTAACACCTTGAAAATTTTTAGTTTGATGAATTTTATTATTAATACATTCTGTATTAAGATTAGCAATGCATTCATTCATAGCATTTACCATTACAAAATAAGCATCAGCACCCATAGCTGAAAATGCAGGAACTTCTTTAGTTCCTTTTTCTTTTTCATAAGCTGATATAAATTTTTTTCCAAGCTCTGTTGTAGGATTATTAAAATCAAAGCTATCGGTAAAAATCACTCCATCCACAGAATTTCCCCCAAGTTTTATAAAAGTTTGATTTGCTACTCCATCTCCAGCGGCTAAAATTTTATCAAATCCAATTTGTTTAGCTTGCCTTGCAATTAAAGCTGCTTCTGGGTGATAAATAGGCATATAAACAAAATCAGGATTTAAGCTTTTTAACTGAGAAGCTATAGCTCTAAAATCTTTATCTCCAGAATTAATAATTAATTTTTTGATTATTTTTCCACCATTTTCTTCAAAGGCCTTTTCGAAAGCTTTAGCAAGACCTAAGGAATAAATATTACCTTGATCTATGATAATTACAACATTTTTTAAATTAAGCTCTTTAGCAATATAAGAGGCAAATTTTTCTCCTTGAAAACTATCTTTAAAACATACCCTACTTGCATATTGTTTTTTGTTTAAAAGTTTATCACCAGAAGCTACTGGTGCAATAATAGGAACTTTTTTATCCTCAGCAATTGAAATAGCTTGAATAGTATTTGGAGTTGTTGCTTCTCCAATAAGTCCTAAAACTTTATCTTGAGAAATAAGACGATTAAGACCATTTGATGTTTCAAGCTTATCCCCTTTAGTATCAATAAGAATAACCTTTACTTCATCTCCATTTGAAAGCTTAGAATTTAATTTACTTGCAACTTCTATTCCAGATAAAATATCTTGCCCATAGGCAGCAACAGAACCCGTAAGAGGTAGTGCAACTCCTAGACGTACTTCTTTTGCATTAATATAATTACCAAGAAGTAAAATACATAATATAAAAACATTTTTTTTCATTAATATTTTCCTTAAAATATTATTTTATAAAAGTTCCGTGTTCAGTTTTTTTAGGAGGTTCTTCTTCTAACAACTCTTTTTCTTGAATTTTAAAAGCAAAATCCCCACCTTTGAGATAAGCAATGATATTGTCTATATCATTATGACTTAATTCTCTTGCATATAAAGCCATTTGAGTATTTGTTTTAGATGGCTCAAGAGTATAAGCTATTAAAGAAGCTTTTATCTGTTCTGGAGTCATATCTTTTAATCTTTTAGAGTTAGAAAATTTTTTTTCTCCTTGATTGCCGTGACAAACATTACATTTTTTTTGAAAATAAATTTCTTCTCCTCTTTGAGAATCATATTCTTTATTCGTATTAAAAGTATAATCAAAAATAGACTTCAAATTGATACCAAAAAGCAGACTTTTAAAAACTAATATAAGCAATATCAATCTAAACATAATTACAAAACCTTTATTTTATAGAAAATTCAATATTTGTTTTATTGTGATATTTTTGTTGTTTTTGATTAAAACCATTTATCTTATGATATTCATATCTGTAGCGTATAACTCCAGAAACATTAATATCTTTAAAAATTTCATCCAAAGGAGTACTAAAACAAAAAGATAATAAACTTATCAAGACAAATATTATTTTCATCAATATCACTTTAAAAATAACTTTTGATTATAGCAAAAAAAAATAACCACTGATTAATGACCGCCTTTATGTAAAAAATAAAGTCCTATACATAAAGCTAAAATAGATGCTGCAAGATAGCTCATATCAAGTGGAGAGCTAAATTTCATTTGCAACACTCTTTGAAAAAAATTAACCACTAAAACCATAATAATAACTTTGGCAAGTTTATCTTTAAGTTGATCTAAGCTATGAACTTCTAAAACTTTACTTTGTTTTGTTTGTTTAAATTCTTCTATTTCGCTAATAAAAAGCTCATATACTCCAAAAGAAAAAATAAATAAAACAAGCGCCATTAAATATAAATCAACAGCACCAATAATAAGACCTATAACATCATCGTGTAAATCTATTTGAGAATTGCTAATAAAAAAATACTGGTAGGTAAAAAGAATAACTTTTAAAATATCATAACTTGCAATAATAAATAAAACAAAAGAACCAATAAGTCCAAAAATAACAGGTAAAATCGTAACAATACGACTTCTAATTAGTAAAGATTCAAAAAATTTTTCTAACATTGCACTCCTTTTAAAATTTTACTTAATTAATTCTAAATATTTTTGAGCAATTCTTACTGCATTTGTTGCTGCTCCTACACGAATCTGATCAGCTACACACCAAAGATGCAATATATTTTTATGATTAATATCTTCTCTGATACGTCCAACATAAGTTTCATTTGTATCACTTGTGAAAAGAGGCATAGGATATTTTTTATTTTTTATATCATCCATTAAAACAACACTTGGTGCATTTTTTAAAATTTCTTTTGCCTTATTTACATTAACTTCTTTTTTAAAATGTAAAGTTAAAGATTCGCTATGACTTCGAAGAACCGGAACTCTAACGCAAGTTGCTGAAATATCAATTTTTTTATGTAGAATTTTTTGAGTCTCATTGATCATTTTTAATTCTTCTTTTGTGTAACCATTTTCCATAAATTCATCAATTTGTGGTATCAAATTTAGGGCTAAGGTATATGGGAAAGTTTTGCTTTGAAATTCATCTAATTTAAAAGCAAAAAAACTTTGCATTGCTTCAACAAGCTCTTTCATTCCCTCTTTTCCTGCACCACTTGCGGCCTGATAAGTGCTTACATCAACCCTTTGTAAATCAAAAACATCATCTAAGGGTTTTAAAATATGTACCATTTGAATAGTGGAGCAATTAGGATTTGCTATAATTCCGGTTTTTTTATAAAACTTAATATCCTCGCTATTGCATTCAGGAACAACTAAAGGAATATCCTTATCCATCCTAAAATAACTTGTATTATCTATCACTAGAGCTTTATTTTCTGCTGCTATTTTGGCATATTTTTTAGAAATTTCACCTCCAGCACTAAAAAAAGCTATGTCAATTTTATTATTTTTAAAAACTTCTTCGTTAAGTTCTTGA
>NZ_JAENKR010000028.1:0-15649 GCF_016598965.1 Campylobacter sp. TTU-622 | reverse complement strand
CATTTATACTAAAGATGCTCATATTAAATCCTTTATTTAGATTTTTCTGCCTTCAATCTAAATATAAAATAATACAAGCAATATTTATTCCATTTTATGTCAAAATGGAATAAATATTTATTTTTTAATCTTTATATATTTTTATTAATTTTTAGATAAATAAAGAATTAACACTTTCATTATGATAAACACGGCGTATAACTTCTGCAAAAATTGGAGCTACACTTAATACTTTAATGTTAGGGAGTTCTTTTTTATTTTAAAACTCTAATAAACTTTTAAACATTTACTTATACTTTTTTACTTAAATGCTATAAAGCTCTCAAAATTTGCCCATTTAAAAATACTTTCAATTTTTTTAAATCCTGCATTTTTAAGCATGGTGATATTTTCGCTTTCGCTATAAGGAATAAGCACGTTTTCTAATGCCTCTCTTTTTGAAGCTATTTCAAATTTAGAATAACCTTGTTTTTGTTTATAATCTGCATAAAGTTCTATAATATTTTTTGATAAAAAAGCATCTTCGTAAAGTATTTTTTCACTTATTATAAATACACCTTGCTCATTTAAATTTTTATAAATTGTATTTACTAATTCTTGTCTTTTAGGAGGACGGATAAATTGTAAAGTATAATTTGCTATAAAAACATCACTTTTAAAAAAGTCAAACTCACATAAATTAGCTTCAAAAAATTTAATATTTAAACCATAAGCTTTCATTTTAGCTCTTGCAACATCAAGCATAAAAGGCGAATTATCAACTCCAAAAAGTTCAAAATCTTTTCTTAGACTAGATAAAAAAATCAAAAAATTTGCACTAGAACAACCTAAATCACAAATTTTAGCTCCTTTAAATATAATCTTTGCTATTAAATTAGCACAAAGTTCTAAATTTTCTTTATAAAAAGGCACGGATCGATTAATCATATCATCAAAAACACTGGCTACATTCTTATCAAATTCAAATTGTTTTTTTAAATCTTGTTTAAAAAGCTCATCTTTCATTCTTATCCTTTAAAATTTCTTTAGCCTTTTGTATATCTTTTGAAATTTGATTTTTGAGTTTATTTAAATTTTCAAATTTTTGATTTTCTCTAATATAATCTACAAATTCTAATTCTAAAATTTCACATAAATTTAATTTATCATCAAATTTTTCTAAAATATGACTTTCTATAGCAAAATTATTATCACTACTTCTAATCCCTATAAAACTTACACTTTTATAACTTTGATTTTTAAATTTTGTAAAAGTTGCATAGACACCATCTTTTGGTAAAAAATAATCTTCACACTCTAAATTTAAGGTAGCAAAAAGCTCTTTTGATCCAAGTCCTTGCCCTTTTATCAATCTTCCTTTAATGTTATAATTTCTACCCAAAAAAGAATTAGCTTTTTTTATATTGCCTTGTTTTAAATACTCTTTTATTAAGCTTGTATGCACACCTATCCCATTAATACTAAACTCATCAACAATAATTGTTTTAATACCGCTTAAGATTTCTATATCCTTAGCCTTATAAGCCCTATTTCTTCCAAAGCTAAAATCATAACCTACTACAATATACTCTAAATTTTTAAATTCTTTTTTTAAAAATTGTAAAAATTCTTTACCATCTAAAGTTTTAATATTTTCAAAATCAAGTTCTAAAACTTCTTTTTTTGTTAAAAGAAATTTATCTTGATTGGTGCAAAGTTTTTTACCTTTAAATTTATCTATGATTAAAAGTATGCCTTGCTTATCTAAACAATCTATAAGCTTTTTATGACCTAAATGAATTCCATCAAAACTTCCTATAGCTAAACTTTTAACCTTGTCTTTTACTATAGTGGTAAAAATATTCAACATTGCCCTCTTTTCCTTTAATCTTTGATTCTGCGTAATTTTGCAAAATCCAACCTAAATTTGCACAAACTTTTTCAAAATTATTTCTCGCTTTTTGCACTGCTTTTTCATCTTTTAAAACACCTTTTTTATCTCTTTTAACATCTTTTCCTACTTCAAATTGAGGTTTGAAAAGCAAAATAATATCTTTTAAAGCTAATTTATCAATATAAATAAGTAAATGAATTAAAGATATAAAACTAACATCACAAGTAATAAGATCAAATTTTTCATCACTTTTAAAAACCCTTAAATCGGTATTTTCTACTAAATTTATTTTAGCATTATCACGCAAAATAGGATGAAGTTGATTAGTCCCCACATCTAAAGCGGTAATTTTTAAGGCTTTATTTTCTAATAAAATTTGCACAAAACCACCTGTACTAGAACCAATATCAAGACACTTCTTATCTTCTATACAAATATTTTTATCTTTTAAAAACGATTTAAGTTTAAAAGCAGCACGAGAAACATAAATTTCATTTAAAAGCTTTAAATTTAATTCTTCGCAAGTTAATATTTCTGCCTCGGTTAAATTTTGATTTTTAATTAAAGTTCTTACATCAAAGGATGGTTTAAAAAATTTAGAATTTAACAAAATCTCTTTATTTTCTATCAATTCTACGGCTTTATTTCTGCTGATTTTTAAACGCTTAGAAATAAAAAAATCAAATCTCATTTCAAACTTTCATTTATAGCTTTTTGCAAATCTTCTTTTTCTTTGGAAAACCACCAAATTCCAAGCTCAAAGGCATTTTTATTTAAAAGATCTTGAACCTGTTTTAAATTTCTTTCAATCTGATCTTTATTTTGTTTTAATGAACTTAAATTTTGTTCTTTTAAAATAGTTGTATTTTCTATAAATAAGGCAAGTTCTTTTTGATAAGGCTTTAATTTTTCATTTTTAATCTCTTTAATGAAAAATATCCCTAAAATCATCATAAAAGAAAGAATAAAAACATAGTTTTTATTTTGCACTTTAAGAGCAAAATTATAAATATAAGCAAAAGAAAGAGAAAATACAAAAAAGTTGAAAAAATCAAAAATAAAATGAATAATTTTAAACCAAAATATGCCCAAAGAAGTTAAAAAATATTCTTTTATAAGCCTTATAAGTGTTAAAATTTCTGAGATGAAATCAAATATAAAAAAGGTAGAATTTTTATAAGGTATGATATATTGAAAATTTTCTAGTTTTATTCCTTCTAACGAATTAAAAAATAAATTAATAATTGCATAAATTAAAGCTATTAAAAAAGCGCTTATAATAATAATTCTAAAATCATTATAAGCATTATTTATCAATTGAAAATTTAATTTTTTTCTTAAAAAAACTATACATAAAGGCAAAAACGCAAGCAAAAAGACTAATTCTTGCTTTTGAGCTGTAATTAAATTTAAAAATAAAGATAAAAAAGTAAAAATAGCCATAAAAAAGCTTATAATATAAATAAAAAAATCTCCCATACTTAAACGATAGATTAAACTATTTTTTATAATAGTAGCTTCTTTTATAACATTTTTTCTAAATTTTAAAAAAACAAAAAATTCTCTTGCTAAGCCATAAAAAATTAAAGGTAAAAAAATCAAAGAAAAGCTCGAGTATTGCCAAGTTAAAATAAAAGCAAAAAGAGCTAATAAAGCTATCATTTTATAAGCTCATTAAAAGTATCTTCATCTATACAAGTTATATTAAGTTCTTTTGCTTTATCTAGTTTGGAACCAGCTTCTTCTCCATAAAGAACAAAATTTGTTTTTTTAGAAACAGAATTACTTACTTTTCCACCTAATTTTTCTATCAAAGTTTTAAATTCATCTCTAGGACGCGAAAGTGTTCCTGTAATGACAAAAGTTTTGCCAATGATTTTGCTATCATTTTGTATTTCATTTTGATCAAGCTTTAAATTTAGAAGTTCGTAAAAATGATCAATTCTTTGATGATTTACACGTATAAACTCACAAAGACTTAAAGCCATTTGTTTTCCAAAACCTTCTAAATTCTCATAACTTTCTAAACTTTGTTTATGCCAATTAAATCCAAAACTAAAACTTAACTTTTTAGCAGCTACTTCGCCAATATGCTCAATGCCTAAAGCTGTAATAAAACGATAAAGATCGCAAAATTTTGCATTTTCAATAGCGTTTAAAATGTTGTTAATCTTTTTTTCCTTAAAACCCTCCAAACCTTCAAAATCACTAAATTTTAGATGAAAAATACTCTCAATTGTAGTAATTTTTTTATTTTTATATAAAAGCTCTACTATATTTTCGCCAAGTCCATCTATATTTAAACATTTTTTAGAAACAAAATGAATAATTGAATTTAAAAGTCTATCTTCACAATCAATATTTTGACATTTTATCAAAGCACCCTCATCTAAAAGCTCACTTTGACATGTAGGACAAATTTTTGGACGCAAAATATCAAGCTCTAAACCATCACGACGCTCTTTAAAAACCTTAGTGATTTTAGGTATAACATCTCCACTTCTTATAATGCTTACATAATCATTAATTTTTACATCAAGTCTTGCTATCTCATCAAAATTATGAAGTGTTGCTGATTTAACCATAACTCCATCTAGATTAACAGGTTCTAAAATCGCCACAGGTGTTATGACTCCACTTCTTCCTACTTGTAAATTTACACCTATTAAGCGCGTAGTTTTTTCAAGTGCAGGAAATTTAAAAGCTGCCATAAATCTAGGAAATTTAACCGTATATCCAAGCTCATTGCAAAGGTTTAAATCATCTACTCTTACAACCATACCATCCATCATCATAGGCTTTTTATCTCTTAAATTTAAAAGCTCTTTATAAGCTATCATCACTTCATTTAAATCCTTACAAAGTCCTACAAAATCATCTTTTAAAAAACCAAGACTTCTTATAAATTCCATAACTTCTGAGTGCTTTGTAAAACTAAGACTATTTTGACCCACCCCCCAAGGATAGAATTTTAAATTTCTTTCTTTTGTTATGCTTGTATCAAGTTGTCTTAAACTCCCACTTGCTGCATTTCTAGGATTTGCAAATAAACTTTGATTTAATTTTGCTCTTTTTTCATTGATTTTTTCAAAATCATCTTTTAAAATCACCACTTCGCCACGAATTTCAATTTTTTCTAAATAAGGAATTTTTTTTGGGATACTTTCAATTTCTAAAACATTTAGTGTTATATCCTCCCCTATTCTTCCATCTCCTCTTGTAGCTCCGCTTATCAATTGACCATTTTCATAAACTAAATTTAAACTTGCTCCATCAAATTTAGGCTCTATAAAAAAATTATTTTCGCTTTTTGCTCTTTTTGCCCACGCTCTTAATTCACTCTCATCGAAAACATCTTCCATTGACCACATAGGATTTAAATGAGAAATTTTTTTAAACTCACTTTGTATTGTTGGAGCAATTTTTTGTGTAGGAGAATCTTTAAGTAATAAATCAGGATTTTCTTTTTCAAATTTTTTAAGCTCTTTGATTAAAGTATCATACTCCTCATCACTTGCTAAAGGTTCATCTTTTTCATAATAAGCTCTCATCCAAAGATTTGCTAATTTTACTTTTTCTAAATATTCTTCTTTTGTCATAATACCACCTCTTGCATTGCTTCATTAAGCTTAAAAAGTTGTTTATGTTCATATAAATCGTGAGTTCTTATAATGCTAGCTCCATTTTCAAAAGCCTTTAAATGCAAATATAAACTCCCAGCTAAACGATCTTTAATTTCACTTTTAAAATATGCATTAATTACACTTTTTCGACTTGCTCCTACTAATAAAGGTTTATTAAATTGTAAAAAATGTTCTAAATGTTTAATTAAAATCAAATTATGTTCTGCACTCTTACCAAAACCAATGCCAACATCCAAAATACTATCTTTTACTCCATAACTTTCTAAAATTTGTAATTTCTCCCTAAAGAATTCACTTATTTCGTATAATAGATCTTCATATTTTGGATTTTCTTGCATAGTTTTTGGTATGCCTTGTATATGCATTAAACAATATAATGATTTATAATTTGCAGCAAGTTTAGCTAAATTTTTATTTTTTAAGCCTGTTATATCGTTAATAAGTTTAAAGCCTTTATTTAAAGCATATTCTAAACAATACTCATCAAAACTATCTAAGCTAAAAATACTCTCTTTATAATAATTTTTGGCATAAATTAAATCAAGTATATTTTTTAGCCTTTTAAATTCTTCTTCTTTTCCACAATACTCACTTCCTGGTCTTGAACTTACTGCTCCTATATCTATAAATTCAGGCTTTAAAGATAAAATTTCAATAAGTTTTTTTTCAAAATTTAACTCATTTACGCGACTTTGTTCATTAAAACTATCATTATTAATATTCATAACAGCCATTAACTTTACGTTTTTAGGTTTTAGAAAATTATTTTGTAAAAAAGAAGCTAAATTTTTAAGTTTAAAATCTTGCAACTTTTCTTTATCTATAAGTTTTTGAATTTGCTCTTTTGTAGCCATTAAAAGAGCATTTGAGCATGAAACTTTAGCTGTAATTACTTCTTTATGAGTTACAAGCTCAGCTCCAACCCTTAAGGCATCTTGTTTTAAAATATTTGCTGCTGGAATGCTTATGTCTTTAATAAAGATAAAATGAATTTCTTTTTTGCTAGACATAATTTTTTGTCCAAGCTTATGAGGATTTATAAAACTGCAAAGAAGATTAAAATCGGTTTTAGAATTGATTTTAAAAAATTTCATTAAGCCTCATAAACATTTAATAGCAAAGTCGCAAACAATAAACTTGCTTTTGAATTTAATTTTGCTAATTCATATGCCTTATAAAAAAAATCAAGTTCTTCTTCGTTAAATTTTTTAACTCTTAAGCATTCTTGACTAAGGGTGGAAATTTTCTGCATAAGTTCTAGCTTATCTGAATTTTCATTTTCTTTGATAAATTCAAAAATCATTTTTAAATCAAGTTTTTTAAGATCTATATTTAAATCAATTTTTTCTTTTTTAATCTTATCTTTTTGACATATAAGTCGTGATTTGATTGTTGGCAAAAGAAGGTTTTTAGAAGGAACAACTATAAGAAATTTTATATTTCTTGGGGGTTCTTCTAAAAGTTTTAATAAAAAATTTTGTGCCTCGACTCTAAAAGAATGCGCCATTAAAATAATAATTTTTTCTTCGGTTTCAGCAATATAACTTTCTTTTTCAACTGCTCTAGCATCATCAAGTAAAAACTCATTAGTAACTTCTTTTGGAATAAATCTTAAATTTTTAATTCCAAAATCTTCTATCATTGTAGCTTTAATTTTTTCAAAGTCATTACTAATAATAATTTTACTTGTAAAAGACATTAAAGAGTAACCTTAGAAAATAAAATTGCATCTAAGCTTAAATCTAAAAGTCTAAATAAAGAAATAAGTTTAGCATCTAAATCTTTATCTTTAGAATTTAAATAAAAACTATTTTGTAATTGCTCATCAAAAAGCCAAAGTAAGCTATCATCTTTAGATTTGGCAATTAAAGATTTTTTATCCGTAGTACTTCCTATATAAAAATAAACATAACCATTAGGAAAAGTAATATCTAATAAATCATTAAGTAAAAATATATCTTCAGTATTTTGTATCTTTTTTTTATAAAGACAATCTAAAGACACAAAAGGAAGCATAGGTCTTGAATTTTTAGAATTGATATTTTTTAAAAAATAATGCTCATACCAAGATCTTTGCTCATCGCACATTAATATAAAAGTGCGTCCTTCTAAAAGATGTTTAAGTCTTGCAGCCATAAGAGGGGCCCACTCTAGACGACGACTCTCCATCCAATTTAAAAAAGTTCCACCATTTCGAATATTTTCTAAAGTAAAACTAAGAAAATCACTCATTATTTATCAAGTCCATAAACTTCATGCAAAGCTCTTACTGCAAGTTCTCCATATTTTTCTTGAACTATCATTGAAATTTTTATTTCACTTGTTGAAATCATTTCTATATTAATACCCTCATTTGCTAAGGCTTTAAAAGCCATAGAGGCTACACCTGAGTGAGATTTCATCCCAACTCCTACTATAGAAACTTTTACCACAGAACTATCTGTTTCTATGATAATATTGGAATTTAAAATTTCTCTCATAGCTTTTTTTGTCAATTCAAGTTCATTTTCTGGAACAGTAAAACCAAGATTTGTTGTTCCATCAATACCTACATTTTGTATAATCATATCAACATTAATATTTTCTTTTGCTATGTTTGAAAAAATTTCAGCTGCAATACCTGGTTTATCTTCTATATTTCTTAAAATAATTCTAGCTTGATTTTTATCCATAGCTATACCACTAACTAAAGCCTGTTCCATTCCATTTTCTTGTGTAATCATTGTTCCCTCATTATCATTAAAACTATTTCTTGTTACTAATTTAACATTTAATTTTTTAGCAAGCTCAACTGATCTGTTTTGTAAAACCTTAGCTCCTAAACTTGCAAGCTCTAACATCTCTTCATAAGAAATTCTATCAAGCTTTTTAGCTTTAGGTTCAATTCTTGGATCAGTTGTATAAACTCCATCTACATCAGTATAAATTTCACATAAATCAGCATTTAAAGCTCCTGCAAGCGCGACGGCACTTAAATCGCTTCCACCACGCCCCAAAGTTGTGACATTTCCTTCTTCATCTACCCCTTGAAAACCAGCTACAACAACTATTTTTCCTTTGTTTAATTCATCCTCAATAGCACTAGAATCAATATATTTAATTTTAGCTTTAGTAAAAACACTATTGGTAATAATTCCGGCTTTTCTTCCAGAAAATGAAACAGCCTTAAAACCTTTTTCATTTAATGCTATAGATAAAAGTGCGGAAGTTACTCTTTCACCGCTGCTTAAAAGCATATCCAAATCACAAGTTTTTGGTTCTTTGCTAAAAAAATTAGCATATTCAATAAGCTCATTTGTTACCCCGCTCATAGCAGATACCACAACAACAAGCTTATTACCCTTTTTAGCACTTTGTATTACTCTATTTGCAACTGCTTCAATGCGCTCTAAACTTCCAACACTTGTTCCACCATATTTTTGAACTATCAGCATTAAATATAACCTTTCTCTTTAAAATACTTAATTACAGCAATATAAATATCTTTTTTAAAATGATTAATCATTTTAAATATCTGTTTTAACTCCACAAATTCATATGCACTAAATTCAGGACATTTGGTATGTATATTAATTTTTTTATCATCTTTTAAACGTACTAAAAAATACTTTTGAGTTTGTCCTTTATAAGGATGCATTTTTTGTGCTATTTTATCTGGAAAATCATAACTTAGCCATTTAGGATATTCGGCGATAATCTCAATATCATCTGTTCCAATTTCCTCTTTAAGTTCTCTAAATAAAGCATTTCTAGCACTTTCTCCTTTATCAATTCCACCTTGTGGAAATTGCCAAATATTTTCCATATCATTTCTTTTTGCTATAAAAATTTTACATTTTAAAGGATAAGAACTTGAAAGTATAATGGCTGCAACATTAGGTCTATAATTTTTTATTTTATTTTCTTCTTTCATTAAATTATTTTAACTTATTTCAAATCAATTTTTTATTAAAATTTATAAAAAATTTTCAATTTACAGAGAAAATATGTATCATTTATATATTCATATTCCTTTTTGCGAAAGCAAATGTTATTATTGTTCTTTTACCTCTTTGAAAAAAAAGAATTATGAGGATAGTTATTTTAATGCTTTAAAAAAAGATTTAAAATTTCAACTTGATTTTTTTAAAGTAAAAAAAAATTCAATTAAAACTCTTTTTATTGGGGGTGGAACTCCAAGCATTATACAAACTAGATATTATGAAGAAATTTTTAAAATTTTAGAACCTTTTTTGTCTAAAAATTTAGAAAGCACTTGCGAAACAAATCCGAATTCAACTTCTTTAGAATGGCTTAAAGAAATGAAAAATTTTGGCCTAAATCGTATCTCTTTTGGTGCTCAAAGCTTTCATCCTAAGAAATTAAAATTTCTTGGAAGAATTCATAGTCAAGATATGATTTTTAAAGTATTAGAAAATGCCAATAAAGCAAATTTTAAAAATATAAATTTAGATCTTATTTATGATACAAAAATGGATGATAAAAAAATGCTTGAATTTGAACTTTTAAATTTAAAAAAAATTAAACCTTTAATCACCCATTTAAGCGCTTACAATCTTAGCATAGAACCAAAAACTATTTTTGCTAAAAAAGAACATTTTAAAAAAAATGCACCCTATTTAATGAAATTTTTTATTAATAATCTTAAAGAACTTGGTTTTTTTCAATACGAAATTAGTAATTTTGCAAAAAACAAAACTTATATTTGCAAACACAATCTTGCTTATTGGCAAGGAAAAGCTTATATAGGTTGTGGTTTAAGTGCGATAGGTTTTTTAAAAAATCAAAGATTTTATACGGTAAAAAATTTAAAAGATTATATAGCAAATCCTACTTTTAGGAAAATAGAAAATCTAAGTTTAAAAGATTTAAATTTAGAACATTTGTTTCTAGGCTTTAGAAGTATAGTGGGCATAAAAGAAAGTCACTTAAATACTTTGCAGAAAAAAAAAGCTGCCTTACTCGTTAAAGAAAAAAAACTTCATTATAAAAAAGGAAGATTTTATAATCTAAATTTTTTACTTAGTGACGAACTTGCTTTATATTTTTAATCTCATTTTTTATATAAAAATTTCTTTTAATGTCTAAAAATAAAAAAATATATTTATTTTTAAAAACGCTTATATAAAAAATATTAAAATACCAAAAATAATTGCAATTAATACAATAATACTTGCAAACAATATTAAAAAACTCAATTTAAATATTCTTTTTAATAATATTAACTCAGGTAAAGAACATCCAGCTCCAGCTATTAGAAAACTCATCATTATCCCTAAAGGGATGCCACTTTGAATCAATGTTAAAGCCACAGGAATCATTGCTGTGCAATTCATATAAAGCAAAACTCCTATAAAAGCCGCTATAAACACCGCCAAAATTCCATAATCTTTTAAATAAATTTCAAAAAAATCTTTTGGAAAAAAACTATGTATTATCGCACCAATTGCCATACCTATAATAATATAAATAAATATTTTTTTATAATCTTTAAAACTTTTTAAAAATAATTCTTTTAAAAGATTTTCTTTTTTAATTTTAAAACGAATAATTTTATTAGATTGAAAATTTGCTTTAAAAATAAAATTTAGTTTTTGATTATTACAATAAGAATTACTTGTATCGTCATTTAGATCATTTAAAAAACACTCGTTAAAAAATTTTTGTGTATTTATTTTTGAAATAAAAAAAGATACAATTAAAATAGCAAAAATTAAAAAACTCACATAAAATAAAGTAACTTTTATACCAAAACTTACTATAAACATTGCAACAACAATCGGATTAATTAAAGGTGAAGTAATAAGATAGGAAATACAAACCCCAAGTGGAACTTTTGCCCTTAAAAAAGCATTTAAAAGCGGAATTGATGAGCAAGAGCAAAATGGTGTTAAAGATCCTAAAATTATAGCTTTAATATAGGCTTGAAAACCATCTTTTTTTAAATGATTTTTAAAAAGATTGGTATATTTTTTATCTATATAAAAAACAATCATATTTATAAGCAGAAATAAAAAAGAAATTTCACAAAAAAGAAAAATAAATTCTTTTAAAGATATAAATAATTTATCAAAAAACATTACTTAACCTTATGATACAAATAAAACAAAATTCATTTTAAATTTTATTGCTTAAAATTTAATTTAAAAGTAATAAAAATTTATGTAGAATGCTAAAAATCAATCAAAGAGAATTACAATGAGTTTTGGCGAAATTTTAGTTATTCTAGTTGTTGCTATCTTGGTATTAGGTCCTGATAAGCTTCCAGAAGCAATTGTGCAAGCGGCAAAAATTTTTAAAGCATTAAAGCGCAATATCGATGAAGCTAAAGCTAGTATAGAAAAAGAAATTAGAATTAATGATCTTAAAGATGAGGCTAAAAAATATAAAGATGAATTCTCATCTACCAATGAAAATATAAGAAAAAAATTAAGTTTTGAGGAATTTGATGAGCTTAAAAAAGATATTATGAATAATAACAAAGTCGATTTAACTTTTGATTCCTCAAAAGAAAAAAATACAGAACAAGAAAATTTAAAATCAAATACGGAAAAATAAATGTTTGAAGAATTAAAACCCCATTTAATAGAACTTAGAAAATGTTTATTTATTAGTATGTGCTCTATTATAGTAATGTTTTTTATATGTTTCTTTTTTAATGAATATATTTTAGATATATTAAAAAGTCCAGTAGAAGCTGTTTTGCCAGAAGTTTCAAAACAAATTACCTTCGTTGAGCTTCAAGAGCCTTTATTTACAGCAATGAAAGTTTCTTTTTTTACCGCCTTTATTGCCTCTTTGCCTATCATTTTTTGGCAATTTTGGAAATTTGTAGCTCCTGGACTTTATGATAATGAAAAAAAACTTGTTATTCCTTTTGTAAGTTTTGCTAGTATTATGTTTATCTTAGGGGCTTTATTTTGTTATTTTATTGTAATTCCTTTAGCTTTTAAATTTTTAGTTGATTTTGGGGTAAAAACTCAAGATTTTAAACCTTTAATCAGTATTGGATTATATGTTGGATTCTTTACAAAACTTGTTATTGCTTTTGGTTTAGCTTTTGAAATGCCTGTTATTACGTTTTTCTTTGCAAAACTTGGATTAATTGATGATGCTTTTTTAAAAAAACATTTTAGAATTTCTGTGCTTATTATTTTTATATTTTCTGCCATGATGACTCCTCCTGATATGATTTCACAATTTTTAATGGCAATGCCACTTTGTGGACTTTATGGAATTTCAATTTTAATTGCTAAAAAAGTAAATCCATCAAAAGATAGTGAGGATGATGCATAAAGATTTAATTCTTTCAAATTATAATTATTATTTACCCAAAGAACTAATAGCTAATCATCCTGCAATTCCAAAAGAAAGTGCTAAGCTTTTAGTATATGAAAGAAATAAAAATAAAATCACTCATAGTACTTTTGCCAAACTCCATCAGTTTTTACCTGATTGCGCTATTTTTTTTAATGATACTAAGGTTATTAAAGCAAGAATTTTTGGAGAGAAAAAAAGCGGAGGAAAAATAGAACTTTTTTTACACCAACCTTACAAAGATAACGAATTTTTAGTACAAATTAAAGGACGTGTAAAAGAAGATGATATCTTAAATTTTCAAAATAACCTACAAGCTAAAATTATCAAACTTTTAGATAATGGAATGCGTAGAGTTTTGTTTTATAAAGATGAAAAAATCATTGATATTTTAACACTTTATAATATTTTAGAAGATATAGGACACATTCCTCTGCCTCCTTATATCAAAAGAGAAGACACAAAAAGCGATGAAATAGATTATCAAAGTATTTTTGCTAAAAATTTGGGTGCTATTGCAGCTCCAACTGCAAGCTTACATTTTAGTAAAAATATGCTAGACATTTTAAGTAAAAAACATAAAATTTATTATTTAACTCTTCATGTTGGTGCAGGAACTTTTAAAAATGTTGAATGCGAAAATCTTAATGATCATAAAATGCATTCTGAATTTTTTAGCATAGATGAAAATGTAGCTTCTATAATAAAATCTCAAACTCCTATACTAGGAGTAGGCACAACAACAACTAGAACGATAGAATATTTTGCAAGAACTCAAAAAATGAACGGAGAATGCGATCTTTTTTTACATCCTTTCAATAAGCCCATAAGACAAAATTACCTTTTAACGAATTTCCATTTACCAAAATCTACACTTATAATGCTTGTTTCGGCATTTATTGGTAGAGAAAAATGTTTAGAACTTTATAAACTTTGCATAGAGAAAAAATATCGCTTTTATTCTTACGGGGATGCAATGTTGATTATTTAAAGTATCCAAGCTCTATCATTTTTTCATAAATTTTTGCTGTAATAGCTCCTGAAGTAATACTTCTTCCACCATGCTCTACTAAAATGGTGACAATATATCTTGGTTTAGAATATGGGGCATAAGAAGTAAGCCAAGTATGCGATCTTGTATAATATTTTAATTGTTCTTCATTGACTCTGTTTTTATCTGCCTGAGAAAAACCTATAACTTGTGCTGTTCCTGTTTTTGCCGCTATCTTAATAGGTATATTGCTTAAGTATCTATAAGCTGTTCCTCCTTGTTCATTAGCTACTGCATACATAGCTTGCTTAATTAAAGGTAAATTTTCCTTTTCTAAAGGGGTAAAAATATTATGCTCTATTCTATTAAAAGTTTGATTATTTTCAGTTTTTCTTAAAAAATGAGGGATTATTTCTTTTTCACTTGCTAACTGAGCAGTATATCTGGCAATTTGCATAGGAGTTACTAAAAAATTTCCTTGACCTATACTTGTATTTAAAGTCTCACCTTGAAACCAAGGAAGATTAAATTTTTGCATTTTCCATTCACGACTTGGAACAGTTCCAACAAATTCATTAGGTAAATCTACTCCAGTTTTTTCACCAAATCCAATGCGTCCTAAAGTTTTTGAAATTCTATCAATTCCTACTTGCAAACTTCCATTATAAAAGTACACATCACAACTTTGTTTAATAGCACTTTTTAAATCAACGTGACCATGACCGCTTCTATTCCAACATCTAAAATTCCTTCCTCCAAGTTCTACCTTACCGCTACAAAAAAAACTTGAGTTTGGAGTTATAAGCTTAGAATCTAAAAATGATAAAGCTACCCCCATTTTTACTACAGATCCAGGAGGATAAAGCCCATTAACTAATTTATTTGTAAAAGGATGATCAAGACTATTTGAAAGTTCGCTCCATTCTTTGATAGAAATTCCCGTTACAAAAGGATTAAGATTGTATTCTGGAAAACTTCCAGCAGCTAAAATTTCTCCATTTCTAGCATCCATAATAATAGCAGCACCAGCATTATCATTAAAAATCTCAGTTAAAAAACTTTGTAAGTTTATATCAATTGTTAGCTCGATATCTTGAGAAGCTGGAGGTTCATAAGATAATTGTTCTATTTCTTTGTTTAAAGCATTTACTTTATAAACTCTAATCCCTTTTTGACCTTGTAAAATATCATTATAATACCGCTCAATACCACTTTTTCCAGTATAACCAGTAAGTTTCGTAATATCATTTTCACTAACATCTTGTAAATTTGCCTTTCCTACATATCCTATAATATGAGATGCCAAGTGATCAAAAGGATAAATTCTTTTTACCGCTGGTTCTATTTTTATATTTTCATTTAAATTAAGATCAGAAAAAGAAGATAACATTTTATTGTAGGGAATAAAATCTACCACCTTAATAAAATCTTGATTATAAAAAGAATCATTGCGTTTATATGTTCTTTCTAATAAAGTAATATTAAGATCTGGAAATAGATTTACAATATTATTAAGTTCTTTTTCTAGAATAATTCTTTTTGCTTTTTTAAGACTCAAATAAGGTTTTATAGAAATACTAAAACCTAAATCATTAATAGCAAGTAAAGTGCCATTTCTATCATAAATTTGACCTCGAACAGGGGCTAGGTATTCTGTTTTAATTGCATTTTGTTTTGCCATTTCTTCATAATAAACATTTGATTTTATGCTTAAATAATAAACACGACTAAGCAAAAAAATAAAAAATAACATTATAAAAGCTATAACAATTTTTAAACGTATCAAATTTTATTCCTAAAAAGAATATAAGCAATAAAAGATTC
>NZ_JAENKR010000027.1:0-16067 GCF_016598965.1 Campylobacter sp. TTU-622 | reverse complement strand
AATTTAAAGGTGCTTAGTGAAAAAACTCAATTTTGATTGTATTATTTTATGCGGGGGAAAATCAAGCCGTATGGGACAGGATAAAAGTCTTTTAATGCTAAATTCTAAAACTCTTACACAATTTCAATTTGAAAAATTTTCTACTATTTTTAAAGAAGTTTTTATCAGTGCTAAAAATGATAAATTTCAAGGTACTTTTAAATTAATATTAGATGATATAAATTTCAATGAATATTCTCCAATGTTGGCTCTTTACTCCATACTAAAAAATTATAAAAATAATTTTGTTTTTATAATTAGCGTTGATATGCCAAATATCAGCTTTAAAGAAATTTATGATTTAGTTCAATTTTTAAAACAAGATTATAAAATTGTTATTGCTAAAACTAAAAAATATAATCATTCTTTGTGCGGTTTTTATCATAGTTCTTTAACCCCGCTTTGCAAAGAGTTATTAGAAAAAAATGAACATAAAATTGGAATTTTATTTGACATGGTTAAAGTTAAAAAAGTATATTTCGATAATGAAGATGCTTTCATCAATTTAAATTTTTATCAAGAATACGAAACTTTTCAAAGAAGATTAGAATGAATAAATTTTTTTTACTTATAATATTTAGCATTTTATTATACGCTAATGATCTACAAAGGGCCTTAGAATACGAACAAAAAGGTAATTTTAAAGAGGCTATGCAAATTTATAAAAAACTAGCTCTAAAAGAACAGAATTTAAGTATAGATACAAATACAACTTTAGTAAAAAATGACTCTAATTTAACTAAACAAAACTCTCAAACTAACATATTAACAAATTATATTGAGATGGGAAAATTTAATTCTTTTGGGATAAAAACCTATAAAATGAATTATTTTTTGCCTTTAGCATATAATTTTGCATCTACTAATCAAGACTATAACAAAATGGAAGCAAAATTTCAAATTAGCATAAAAAAGCGTTTATTTGAAAATTTACTTGGCTTAAATGAAAAATATTATATTGCTTATACCCAAACTTCTTGGTGGCAACTTTATAATCATTCTTCCCCTTTTAGGGAAACAAATTATCAGCCTGAATTTTTTATAGACTTTCCACAAAATAATGAAATATTTAAAAATTTACGCTTAGGATTACTACACGAATCTAATGGACAAGGAGATGAAAATTTAAAATCAAGATCATGGAATAGAATTTATCTTAGCAGCTCTTTTTTATATGATAATTTTTTATTTACTCCTCGTATCTGGTATAGAATTCCAGAAAGCAAAAATAATGATGATAATCCAGCAATAATACATTATATGGGAAATTTTGATATTAATTTAACTTATTTTGATAAAAAATTTTTTGTAAATACGCTCATTAGAAATAATCTTAAATTTTCAAATAATAAAGGGGCTTTGCAAATTGATCTAGGTTATGATTTATTTAACAATGGAGTATATTGGTATTTACAATATTTTAATGGATATGGGGAAAGTTTGATTGACTTTAATAAAAAAGTACAAAGATTATCAAGTGGTTTCTTGATTTCTTATTAAGAAATCAAGAATGAGCTAAAAGTTCTTGTAAAAAGGCTGAATTTAATTCTTCATCAATACTTAAAACTAATCTTTTATCTTTAAAATTCTCATTTATCTTGCTAATACTTTTTCCAAAAGCTTTTAAACAACTAAAAGCAATACCTTCAAAATCAAGTCCCCCGCAAAGATAAATCAAAGGCATACGTAAAGATTTGCTTACATCAAGTTTTGCCTCTCTTTCACTAAAGGAAAGTTTAAAATCATAAGGGCTTGGATGTTTAAAATGATAATTTAAAGCATAATTTACAAATTCTTTTTTATCTTCTAGAAATTTTCCCTTTGCTAA
Source organism: Campylobacter sp. TTU-622 (assembly GCF_016598965.1). Taxonomy (NCBI): domain Bacteria; kingdom Pseudomonadati; phylum Campylobacterota; class Epsilonproteobacteria; order Campylobacterales; family Campylobacteraceae; genus Campylobacter; species Campylobacter sp. TTU-622. The sequence goes on along the minus strand of NZ_JAENKR010000027.1, from coordinate 14,200 downwards.
GATAAAGTTAAGTTCAAAAAGTTTCCAAATATCTTTTGAGAGTATAGATACTTCATTAAAATTTTCTTGTATAAAATTATATTGTGATGAAAATTGTTTTGAATAATTTTCTACAAGCTTAGCTCCGAGTTTATTTTTGGAAATATTATTTAAAATTATTTTAAGATTACTTTCGAATTCAAGATTTAAAAAATTACAGATATTTTGATTTTCATCTTTATATAAAATTTCACTATTTTCTTTTAAATAAAGCACAATTTCATCATCTTTAATTGCATTTTTTAAATCTTCATATTTAAGATCATAATTTTCAAGAATTTTATTTTCATTTTTTTGTGAGAATTTTGCATACGCAAATGCATTTGCCATAGGCTTTTCAAGAAAACCAAAATCATCCCAAAAATCTTTTTCACTACAAGCTATACATCCGTGTCCTGACGCAACTGGCCACGAGGTTTTAGCATTAAATTTAACTTTTGGACAATTATTATAAGTATAAGGGCCTTTACAACCTATCTTAAATAAGCAAGCACCATTTTTAGCTGCTTCATCATCAAAATTTTCAGCAAATTCTCCGCTTTCAAATTTAGCTTTTCTCTCACATAAATCATGCAAACATTTTCCATATGCCCATAAAGGACGATTTTGACTATCAAGTTCTGGCAAAATTTTAAAAAGTGAAAAAAATATTAAATTTGCTACTATATTAATATCGCTTGGGGGGCAACCTGGAATATTAACAACTTTTTGAGTTAAAACTTCAGAAATTCCACAAGTTTTTGATGGGTTAGGATAGGCAGCTTGAATTCCTCCAAAAGAAGAGCAAGTACCTATAGCAAAAATTGCTTGAGCTTTTTTAGCAACTTTTTCTAAAATTTCATAACCGCTTTCTGCGTGTGCACCTATAGTTAAGAAAAAAGTATCAATTGCAGCCACCGCACCTTCTACAGCTAAAATAAATTCTTCTTCTAAAAGTTTTTCTAATAATTCCTCAGCTTTACTTCCATTAGCAGCCATTAAAGTTTCGTGATAGTCTAAAGAAATAAAATCAAAAATTAATTCATCAAAACTAGGACTTGCACTTCTTAACAAGCTCTCAGAACAACCTGTGCATTCGCAAAGATGAAGCCAAAGAACTTTAGTTTTTGGAGCTAATTCAAAAGTTTTTTTAGCCAAAGGGATTAAATCATTACTTAAGCCTAAATGCTTCATAACGCTTTTAAGGCTTTCTTCGTTGATATTTTTTTCTTCTTTTTGATTAGAATTTAATAATTTTTCAATTTGATTTTCAAGTATAATTTTTAACTCATCATTATTTGCCATATTAATTTCCTATCAATTAATTACTTCCACATATTTTTGTACAACCATTTTCATCAATTTCAATATCACTCATACCCATAATATTAAAACCTGCATCTACATAATGAATTTCTCCTGTTACTCCACTTGCTAAATCACTAAGTAAATAAAGTGCGGAATTCCCAACTTCATCTATAGTGATATTTCGTTTAAGTGGGGCATTAATTTCATTGTATTTTAATATCATTCTAAAATCACCTATACCACTTGCTGCTAAAGTTTTAATAGGACCAGCAGAAATAGCATTAATACGTATTTTTCTTTGTCCTAAATCTCTTGCTAAATATCTTACAGAGCTTTCAAGAGCAGCTTTTGCAACGCCCATTACATTATAATGAGGTACATACTTTACTCCACCCAAATAACTTAAGGTTAAAATCGATCCTTTTTCATTTAAAAGAGGTAATAAAGTTTTAGTTAAAGAAAGTAAAGAATAAACAGAAGTTTGCATAGCGATATCAAAAGCTTCTTTTGAAGTTTCTAAAAAAGAATTTTCTAATGCTTCTTTTGGAGCAAAAGCTACAGCATGAACAATAAAATCTATATCTTTTAAATCTTTTTTAAGATTAAGTGCTAAATTAGTTAAATGTTCTTCTTTGTTAATATCCAATTCATATATAAAATTAGAATTAAACTCTTGTGCTATAGGTTCAACTCTTTTTTTTAAAGCATCATTTAAAAAAGTAAAAGCCAATGTAGCTCCTTCTCTTGCACAAGCTTTTGCGATGCCATAAGCAATAGATTTATTATTAGCAATACCTACTATTAGTCCTTTTTTACCTTTCATTAACATTAATTATCCTTTATTAATTTGATAAAATTTTCTATCTTTAAAGCAGCTGTTCCAATTAAAACTCCATCACAATGATTGATATTTAAAATTTGATTAATATTATTTTCATTAACACTACCACCATATAATAATTTAACCTTGCTTAAAGAGCTTAAAAAACTTAATACATTTTCTATATCTTTTAAATCTGCACTAATACCGCTTCCAATAGAATAAATAGGCTCATAAGCAATAATTAACTTATCATAATTTAAATCAATATTTTCTAATTGTTTATGCAAAAACTCATTTGTTTTATTTTGTTTTTTGGTTTGAATATCTTCACCAATACAAAAAATAATTTTAAATCCATATTTTTTTGCAAAATCAAATTTTTCTTTAATTAAATTTTCATTTTCAAATTTTCTTCTTTCAGAATGTCCAATTAAAATACATTTTATGCCAAATTCATCTAAATGTTCTTTTCCTATTTCACCTGTATAGGCTCCATTTACACAAGGATAAAAATTTTGTGCTCCTTGAGTAAAATTTAATTCTTGTTCTAAAAAAGCTATACTAGGAGGAAAAACAATAATTTCATTCTTTGTATCTAAAGATAAATGATTTAATTGATCAGCATAAAGTTTAAAACTAGATCTTGTATGATTACATTTTAAATTTGCAGCAAAAATCATTCATAAACCTTTATTCTTAAAGGTTTAATTCCTGGCAATTCTTTTCCTTCTATAAGTTCTAAAGAAGCTCCCCCTCCAGTTGATATAAAAGTAACCTCATCTGCATCACCAGCACGTGCCACAACATCTGCAGTATCACCACCACCTATAACAGTAGTTGCGTGACTCTCACTGATATAATGGCTCATTTTTATACTACCTTTACTAAATTTATCAATTTCAAATACACCCATAGGACCATTCCACCAAATAGTTTGAGCATCTGCTATAACTTCTTTAAAAAGACGCACACTTGCAGGGCCAATATCAAGTCCCATCCAATTAGATGGAATTTCTTGTGCTGGAGTAAATTTCATCACTGCATCAGCACTACAAGAAGGAGCTGCAACTACATCTACTGGTAAATAAATTTTAACTCCTAATTCTTTTCCTTTTTGAAGAATTTTTTGTGCTTCTTCTATAAGTTCCTCTTCTAAGAGAGAATTTCCTATATTAAAACCTTGAGCTTTAAGAAAGGTAAAGGCCATTCCTCCACCTATAATGAGTTTATCAACTTTTGGCAATAAATTTGTTAAAGCTTGGAGTTTTCCACTAACTTTTGAACCACCAACAACAGCTACAAAAGGTCGGGTTGGATGTTTTATAAGATTACTTGCAAAATTAATTTCTTTTTGAAGTAAAAAACCAGCACACTTAGTTTTATCATCAAAAAATCTTGTAATTGCTTCAACGCTTGCGTGTGATCTGTGACAAACCCCAAAAGCATCATTGATATAAACTTGTGCCATAGATGCAAGTTCTTTAGCTAAATTTTCATCATTTTTAGTTTCACCTTTTTCAAAACGTAAATTTTCAAGCATTAAAATTTCACCAGATTTTAATTCGCTAGCCTTTTTTTTTGCATCTTCTCCAATGATATCTTTAGCAAGTAGAATTTCTTTATTTATTAGACTTGATAATCTTTTAGCTATAGGTTCTAAAGAATATTTTGAATTAATTTCTGTAGGGCGTCCTAAATGTGAGGCTAAAATAATACTACATTTATTGTCTAAACAATATCTTATAGTAGGAATAGCTGATCGAATGCGTCTATCATCTGTAATATTTAAAAAATCATCTTGTGGTACATTAAAATCACATCTTATAAAAACTTTTTTTTGATTTAAATCGATATCTTTTATAGAAATAATATTATCCATCTTAAGCCTTCATTGTAAAAACAGCCATATCAACCAAACGTGAGGAATATCCCCATTCATTATCATACCAAGCTATAATCTTAGCCAAATCATCATCAATAACTTGTGTTAAATCACTTGCAACAATAGCTCCATAAGATGAAGTGATAAAATCGCTTGAAACCCTTTGCTCATCATCAACACACAAAATACCCTTTAAAGATGTTTTTGCAGCTTCTCTAAAAGCATTATTTATTTCATCTTTGCTAACTTTTCTTGCAAGCAAAACTGTTAAATCAACACTTGAAACATCAGCTACTGGAACTCGCATACTTTGACCGTGTAATTTTCCATCAAGTTCTGGCATTACAAGTTTCATAGCTTTAGCAGCACCTGTAGATGTTGGTATAATATTTTGTGCAGCCGCTCTACTACGTCTTTTATCATTAGCCTTAGCATCAATTAAACTTTGTCCATTTGTATAAGCATGAATTGTGCTCATTAATCCTTTTTTTATACCAAAATTATCCTCTAAAACACGACAAATAGGACCTAAACAATTAGTAGTACAACTTGCATTAGAAATAATTTTCTCATTTTTATAAGAATTAGAATTTACTCCTAAAACATAAGTTGGTGTATTATCTTTTGCTGGAGCACTCATAATCACTTTTTTAATACCTTGATTTAAAAATTCTTCACATTTTTCTTTATGCAAATGAACTCCAGTACATTCTAAAACAACTTCTGCTCCATATTTTGCAAAATCAAGTTCTTTAATATTGCGACTTTTAAATACTTTAATTTTTTTATCATTAATGATTAAATGTTCATCATCGCTATTTACATCACCTTTAAATAAACCATGAACAGTATCATATTTAAAAAGATATTTTATAAGTTCAATATCTGTTGTATCGTTAATTGCGACAAGTTCAACATCATCTCTTTCACAAATAATTCTTGCCACACATCTTCCAATACGTCCAAAACCATTTATAGCAACTTTTATAGCCATTTAATTTCCTTTTGCAAAATAAAATGCTAATATTTTACAAAAAAAAGGTTAAAATTTTAATGAAAATTGCAGTTTTTGGCGGAAGTTTTGATCCTCCTCATAAAGGACATAATGCTGTTATAATGCATTCTTTAAAAAATTTAGATATTGACAAACTTATCATTATGCCTACTTTTATTAGCCCTTTTAAAGATAAGTTTTTAGCCGATGAAAAACAAAGACTTTTATGGATAAACAAAATTTGGGGTCCTATAAAAAAAATTGAGATTTCTAGTTTTGAAATTGATCAAAAAAAACCAATTCCTAGTATAATTAGTGTAAATCATATTTTAAAACTTTATAAACCTAAAAAGCTTTATTTTATTATAGGAGCCGATCATTTAAAAACACTTCATTTATGGCATAATTATCAAGAACTCTGTAAAAAAGTAGAATTTGTTATTGCTAAAAGAGATAATATAGAAATTCCAAAAGAATTTAAAAATTTAAATACACAAATAAACATTTCTTCAACATTTATAAGATCAACTTTAAATGTTGAAGAAGTTTGTGATGAAATTAAAGAAGAAGTTAAAGAGTTTTATTTAAAATTACAAAAAATTGATACAATTAAAAAGTAAAATCAAAGCAAGGATTAAAATGCAAAAAAGAATTGAACAAATAATTAAAATTTTAGATGATAAAAAAGCAGAAGAAATCAAAAGTTTTAATATGCAAGAAGAAGATTATTTTGTTAAATATGTAGTCATTGCTTCAACATTAGGAGAAAAACATTCTTTATCTTTAATTGATGAATTAAAAACCAAACTTAAAGAAAAAAACGAAACATTTTTACATATTGAGAGTTCAGAAGATTGGTCAGTAATTGATTTAGGAGATATTTTAATCCATCTATTAACCCCTCAATATCGTGCAATTTACAATATAGAGGAGCTTTTGGAAAATCTTAAAAAATTAAAATTAAATTAAAGATCATCTATATATTTTTCAATTTCTTTTTTAATTTTATCTTTTTGTTCTTTTAAAGCTCTTTTTTTGGCTTTATATTCAGCTTTACTTAAATAATCTTTTTGATTATTTAATTCTTTTAATTGCTGTTCTATTTTTTCTATTTCTTGTTCTTTTAACTTTTTAGCTTCTAATTTTTTATCATAAAATAAAGGATCTTTTATGCAATCGCTTTGAACTTCTTTTAAAGCAAGCTCAAGTCTTGAAATTTTACCGGTATTTCCATTGGCTTTTGCAAAAGCAATTTCTTTATTAATACGTTCTATTTTTTTATCACACTCATTTGCAAAAAGTAATCCGCAAAAAACAAATAAAAATACTAAAACTTTTCTCATTGATACCCCTTAAAAATTAAAAGTATATATAAATTATAATCCTATAAAATAAATTTTTTGTTAATGTCATTAAATAATGAAGTAACTATAACTTCAAGTCTTTTTACCTCTTCTTCACTTTGTGCTTCAAAACGCATAATCACAAAAGGACTAGTATTTGATGCACGAAGCAATGCCCAACCATATCCAAAATCTATCCTTACCCCATCTATCTCGCATAAAGATTTAACATCTTTTAAAGCCCCTTTTTCTATAGCTTTTTTAAATTCATCTACTAAAATAAATTTATTTTTTTCTTCTATAGCAATTTTAATTTCTGGTGTCGCATAAAGTTTAGGTAAAGAATTTATCATAGCTTCTAAATCATAACCTTTAAAAACAAGCTCTAAAGTTCTAAAAAGCGCATAAATTCCATCATCATAACCAAAATATCTGTCTTTAAAAAAGATATGACCACTTACTTCAGCGGCCAAATCGATATCTTTTTCCTTCATTGCTTGTTTAATGTTAGAATGTCCTGTTTTTCCCATAAATATAGTCCCAAACTTTGAAACTTCATTAAAAAGATTTTTACTGCATTTAACCTCACCTAAAACTCTAGGGTTGTTGATATTTTTGGCAAAAAGATAGCAAAGTTCATCTCCACAAAAAATATGATTTTGGCTTAAAACCACTAATCTATCTGCATCTCCATCAAAAGCAAATCCAAGATAAAAATTCTCATTTTCTCTTAAAAATTCTTGTAAAGGCTTTAAATTTTTGATTTCAGTTGGATCAGGAGAATGATTTGGAAAATTTCCATCAGGTTCTTTAAATAAAATATGTGCTTTTAATTGAAGCTCTTTAATCAAAGTTTCAATAACTACTCCAGCAGCTCCATTAGCACAATCTACAACAAAGGGATAAGAAAAATTTTTAAGTATTTTAAAATGCTCACACATATAAGCTATATAGATACTTAAAATATCGTATTTTTGGGCCTTAAAATTATCCTCTATCTCATCATCTAAATATTTATAGACTTCTTTTGAAAATTCTTTAAGTTCTTTACCAAAAAAACTTTCTTTATGGATAGTTATTTTAAAACCATTATAATCTTTTGGATTATGAGAACCTGTTATCATAATATTTGCATCAAATTTCATTCCCTCATAAAGGCTAAAATATCCCAAAGGCGTTGGAACAAGCCCTATATCATAAACTTCTATTCCAGCTTTATTAAGACCACTTACTAAATAATTAAAAAGCTCTTTAGCACTATATCTTGCATCATAACCAACACTTACATTTTTACAAGATCTCTCAAGCATAAGAAGTCCTAAAGCATATCCTATGGCTTTAACACTTTTTTCATTTAATTCTTTATTATAAATTCCTCTAATATCATATTCTCTAAAAATAACATCAAGCACAAAAACTCCTTATAAATTATACATTTGGTATAGAAAGAAAAAATTTGCTACAATTTTACATTAATATTTATAAAAATCAAAAGGAAAAAAGATGGATGAAGAAATAGAAAATGAAGGAAAAAAGAAAAAAGGTGGATTATTAGTTATTATTATTGTTGTTTTACTATTTATTTTACTTCTTGGTATGATGGGAGTTATTGCTTGGCTTATTAGCTCTTCTTCAGGGGATGAAAGCACAGCTAAAGAAGCACCAAAAGAAGAAGTAGTAGCAAATAAAACACCAAAAGCTAAACCTTCTAATCAGCAAAGAGGGAGTGATTTTGCTAATATAGGTCCTATGTATCCACTTGATCCTTTTACCTTAAATTTATTAAGTGATAGTGGTTCAAGATATGTAAAATGCACAATACAATTAGAGCAAAATTCCGAACTTTTAAAGCCAGAACTTGATAAAAAAGTTGCAATTATTAGAGATATTATCATAAGAACACTTACAGCTAAAACTTTTGAAGAAATAAGCACCGCTAAAGGTAAAGAAAGACTTAAGGACGAAATTACTGGAAAAATCAACGAAATCCTTACTGATGGATTTATAAAAAATGTTTATTTCACAGATTTTGTAGTCTCATGAAAGTAGGTTGCGATATTGTTTGCATTTCTAGAATAGAAAAAATTTATCAAAAATATGGCAAAAATTTTTTAGATAAATTTCTTAACCAAGAAGAACAAAAATTAATCAAAAATTCAAAAACTTTAGCAGGATTTTGGGCAGCCAAAGAAGCTGCTTCAAAAGCCCTTGGTGTAGGAATTTCTTTAGAGTGTGATTTTTTTGATATACAAATTTCAAAAACTAAAAAAAATGCACCTATTCTTAATTTTTCATCAAAAATTCAAAAAAATTTTAATATTAGCTCTCAATCTCTTAGTATATCTCATGATGGAAATTTTGCCATAGCTGTTGTTGTTTTAAAAAAAGAAATTAAATGCCTTCTTTAAAACCTAAATTTTTACCTAAACTTTTGGAATTTTTATCTAGTGATATAAAAAATAAAGATTTAAAAAATATTATACCTAATATTTTTACAAAAAAAGATTTTAATGAACTCATAACGCTAAATCTATTAAATTTAGGTATATCAAGACTTATTATAAAAACTCAAGATTTTTTAAAACTTGAAATTTTAAATGAAAATTATCAAATTAATGAAAATTTAGAACTAGATATAAACATTCATCACTTAAAAGATCCTGATGATTCTTTATTAAATATTTTAAAAATTTATCATCCAAAAAGCAAATTTAAAGAATTGAATATCTATCAAAATAATAAGTTTAATAAAAAAATCATTTTTATAATAACTAATGAAATTCCTAAAATTTTTAAAGAGATTTACAAAGAATATCCATATAAAAATTATGGCATAGGAAGTTTTTCTCAATATGATTATTATGATAATGTAAAAGAAATAAAATGGTATTATTTTAGTATTTTAACCCCTTTTAATGCACAAATTATTAAAATGAAATTTATAATTAATGAACAAGAATTTAAAGAACAAATAAATGATTTTATAATTAATTTAAATAAAAATGATAGTTAAACTTGTTTGCCTATAGTTTGTTTTTCAAGTCCTCTTTTTAAAATAAAATCAACAACTGGTTGTTCTCTTTTGTTGGCTCTTTTACAATGATCTTTTTGAAAAAAATCAGTAATTTTAACAACTATTCTAGCCCATTTTTTATGATGCCTTTCTCTCCATGCATGAGAAGAAACACTCTCCCATGCATAACCATTAAACAAGCTTGCATTAACAAAGTGATCTAACGCTCTTACTCCCTGTCTTGCTCTTTTTACATTAAAAAAAATTCCAACAAAAACTATAAAAATATAACCTATTACAGCCAAAGGGACAATGGCGCATAATAATAAAGTTCCTGCTAATTTTTCTTTCATTTTTTCCTTTTAATAAATTTTATATTCATTCCATTAGCTGAACGAACTGTTAATCTGCCCACAACATCTGGAACAAATCCTTCTTGTAATTGTAATTTATATTTTCTTAAAATATTAGCAAGAATTAAAATTGCTTCTTGCATAGCAAATGCCTGTCCTATACAAATTCTCTCACCCATACCAAAAGGAAAATAGGCATCTTTTTTATAATCATTTTCAAAGCGTGAAGGATCAAAATCATTTGGTTTTTCCCAATATTTTTCGTGTCTTTGGATAAGCCAAGGAGCAACAACAACTCCTGAGCCTTTTTTTATAAATTTATCTCTTATTTTAGTATCTTGTTTTGCTTCTCTTGCAAAAAATCCTACTGGAGGATAAAGTCTTAGAGATTCTTTAAAAATATTTGTAAGAATTTTAAATTGTTTTAAATGAGTTATTTCAATATCTTTACCTTGTAAAACTTCTTCAATTTCCCTATAAGCTTTTTCTTGTTCATCTTCAAATGAGCTTAAAAGATACAAAGTCCAAGTTAAAGAACTTGCTGTTGTTTCATGACCAGCTAAAAAAAGCATAGCAACTTGATCTAAAATTTCTTCAAAAGAAAATCTTTTGTTTGTATTAGCATCCATTACACAAAGCAAAGATTCAAGTATATCAAATTCATTTGTATTTTGCGGATCAAAACTCTCATATCTTGGTTTAATAATTTCGCTTAAAACTTCTCTTATAGTCTCTCCAGCTTTTAATCTTTTTTTATCCCCTAAAATATAAGAGATCCATTTTGGAAAACGAAACATACGTCGCATAGCACTATGGACACTTTGCTCTTGAAATGTAACAAAAGCATCTAAAACTTTTTTTCCTTTTTCTTCATCAAGTTTTGAAGACATAATAGTTCTAAATATAACATCAGCTGTTACAAAGGTCATAGCTTCATCAACTTCTATAATGCTTTCATCATTATATTTTTCAAAACGAGCCATCATATCAGCAACAGCTTCACTCATAAGATCAAAAACCTTATTAATGCGTGTCATTTCAAAGCTTGGACGCAAAAGTTCGCGTTGCTTCTTCCAAACTTCTCCATTTGTCGTAAAAATACTCTCACCCAGCAAAGGACTTAAAAGTTGATGTAAAAATTCGCTTTTTGGAAATTCTTTTACCTCATCAATCATTATACGCTTTACTTCTTTGGTATCATTAACAACATAAAGATCAAAATTAGGCATTCTGACATAACCTGTTTGCATCTTATAGCTTCTTTCATAAAGTCCATCAAGCCAGGATCTACGCTTAAGTAAAAAAGTAAGTAAAGTTGAAGCTTTAGTTTTATAAGGTTTTGGGAAAAACGGACATTGGCTCATATTAACTCCTTATTTTTTCTTCTAAAAATTTTTCATTAGTAATAAAATTAAAAAAATCATAACCTCCTCTTAATTGAACGCTCCACAAATATAAAAAATGAGCATCATTTTTATTTCTTTTAATTTTTTTATAATATTTTTTTTCATAAAGAGTATGAAATTTAGCAGATAAGTATTTTGGTTTAAACTGAGTTTTTATTCCACTTTCTTCTATAAAATCAACTTGAGGAAAACAAGCTCCATCAATAACTGAAGTAAAATCATACCATTTTAAATTAAAGTCGCCTATAAATTCTATCTTTTTTCTAAAATCGAAAGATTTTTTTTGAAAACTTACCAAAGGAATACATTCCCCAAGGGTTAAAATCTTTAATTTTGAAAAATCAATTTTTTCTTCTTTACAAAGATGCAAAATTTGTTCTAATATTTCAATACACATTATAGTTCCAACGCTATGAGCTATTAAAATTAATTCATAATCTTGTTTATTTTGATTTTGTTTTAAAGTATTAAAAATAAAATGAGAAAATTCTTCAATTCTATTTTCTAATTGACCTTTTTTGAATTTATGCCAATTTGCACAAAATGAGCAAATTCTAGAAATCCAAAAAACAGCTAATTTTCTTCCATAATTAAATAAAAATCGATTAACCATATAAAATGCAAGCACGCTAAAAAATGCGGCAAAAATAAAATGGATATAAATTTTAGCTGATAAAAAAACAGCGCTGCTACAAATTAAAGCTAAACATAAAGAAAAAATAACATAAAAAAAAGGATAATATCCTGTTATCAATTGATATATAGAAGCTTTACCAAATTTGATAAAAAGCCCTGTAATAGTATAAATCCTAAAAAAACTATAACAATCTAAAAGAGCATCCTTAAAACTTTCAGACCAATTAGTTTTAACAATATCATTCCAAGCCAAAAAATGATATTTTGTTTGATAGTTTTTTCCCTCTATATTCCAATAAATATTATCTTGTGTAAAACTTTTAGAAAGTTGTGCATCTATATTAAATCTATTTTTATATAAATTTAAATTTTTTTTAAATAAAGAATAATAATATCTATAAGTTCTAGGATCATAACCTGCTAAATAAAATACATCGCGTTGCAATATACTTTCCTAAATTTAAAAATTTATTTTTAAAATATTATAAATAAATATTTTATTCCTTGTTAGTAAATAAAAAAGAATTTTTATAAAAACTACCATTTATTTGATTTTTTTCAATTAAATAAGCTCTAAAATTTCCTAAAAGTTTTAAATTTGGTTTATAAGCGTGTGCCTCCCTCCAAAAAAATCGAAGCTTTTTTGGATAAGCCAAACCATCAATATTATAAAAAGCATTACCACAAACTTTCAGAGGGCATCTATACATTAAAGCAGAAATTCCAACACTAGAATTAATAGTAATACAACCTAAAGCTTGTTTTAAAAGAGTTGGTAAATAAGCATCATGTGTGTATAAAACGCGTCCTTCAACATGATATTTTTGACTTAAAGTTTTAATGAGAGAGGAATAGTTTTTATATCCTCTATCCATGGGATGATGCTTAAAAATAAGATAATGCTTAGCTCTTGCATGTTCAGCAAAAGAAATAATACTTTCTTCTATAAATTCCTCAATATTTTTTTTATAATGATGAATAATTTGTGTATCATTATATACTTGAAGTATAGCTAAAAAATATTTTTTATCAAGATTATAAATTTTTTTATTAAGTTTTTTTTCGGTTATTTTATAAAGTAATTTTCTTCCTAAAGACAAAAACCAAGCAAACATTTCAAAAGGACTCAAAGATCGATGATGAAGTTTATTATTAAAAAATGGGGCTAAAATGAAAGCAAAAAACCAATACAAAAAAGATTGAAACGCCATTGATTTAAAAGTAGAACTCAAAGCAAAACTTTTTTCTTTTTTGGCATTATAATAAAGATAAAAATTTTTATCTCTTGGAGTGCTTGAGTTTGCATTAACTCCATTTTCTTCAAACGTTATAAAATTAGGTCTTATATATCCTTCCTCAAAGACCCAAATTTTAATTTTCATCTCTTTAGCAACTTTAATTGCTACTTGATGTATAAATCTACAATCATTATACATAATAATAGCTTGAATTTTTTTTTGAATAAAAAAATCTTTATAAAAATTTTCTAATTGCTCTTTACTATTTTTATAAATAAAACCTTTAGGATAAAAAAAGAAATCTCCACCATTAAAATTAATTTTACTCACTTGAGTATTATTTTTTTTTAATTCGTAAGATAAACGTTTAAAAAAACTCCCAACAGGACCTTGCAAAAGAACAATATTTTTATTACTAAATTCTTTTTTAATCTTCTTGCTAAAATTCATAAAAATAGGGAATCCCCCCGCCCCAGTTATACTATCTTTTCAAAAATTCTTCTTATTTTTCTTATAATAAAATTTCTAGTATCTATACTTAATTTAATCCAATATTTTGAAAAATAAATATTTTGCATTTTTTGCATTATATCTAAAGTAACTTCAATTTCACATAAATGCTTATTTAAAGGATTTATATACCTTGGATATAGTATTAAAGTTGCCGCTACAAGCTCTTCGATACTTAACTTTCTTGTTCTTCTTGCTATATTATATTTATCTTGCGTAAGTCCCCATCCTGCATAAAAAGGTAAGCCGTAAGTAAAAACTTTCTTACCTCTTAAAAGTGCATCAAAGCCAGAAGTTGAAGTAATAGTATGAATTTCATCGCTTACATTGATTGCACTATCTATACTCACATTTTTTATTATCTCATCACAAAATTCTAAAATAATTTTTTCATCTTTTAAACCTTTGCGATTTCCGCTTAAAACATCAGGATGAGGTTTAAAAATTATATAAGCTTTAGGATTTTTAGAACGCACTTCTTTAATTAAATCTTGTGTAGTAAAACCCATTCCTCCCAAAACCATAGAAACATCATCTTCTACTTGAGCAGGAATTAAAATAACTTTTTGATTTTCTCTTGCTTTTAAAGAAAGTTTTTGATGTTTTAGACCATTATATTTTGAAATTTTATTTATTTTTAATTTTTCAATTAAATTTCTAGCCCTTTGTATTAAAT
>NZ_JAENKR010000026.1:0-16677 GCF_016598965.1 Campylobacter sp. TTU-622 | reverse complement strand
TCAATCTTTTTAAGAGTATCAACCCTATTTAAGAGGAGTATATTTTATTAGTGCTTATCAAGAAAATATTCCAAGAAATTTTTTACTTGATGCTGTATGTGAAAAATATGATATAAAAAAACCTTTAGCACACTCAATGCGTCTTGTAAATAAACAAAGTTATTTTATCAAATCTTTATTTGAAGATATTATTTTTAAAGATTATTTTTTAAGCCAATTGACTTTAAAGAATTTATTTAAAAGATTTAGTTTTTTATTTTTAATATTAGCTTTATTTATTTGTTCTTATTTTTTATCTTCTTATTTTATTGAAACTAGTAATAAAGAACAACAAAAAGCTAATAATGTTTTAAATCAAATCAATACCTTGTTAGCAGATTCAGATTATAAGCATTTAGATATTTTACAAAAAGCTAAGTTGCTTGCTAATTTAAAAAGTATATTAAGTTCTTATTCTGAATTTAACAATAAAACTTCTTTTTTAGAATATTTTAATTTAAATATCTCTTATAAAGCTTTTACGCCTATTTTAGATTTTTATTATAAACTCAATGAAAGCATACTTGAAAATACTCTAATTAAAGAAATGGAAAATATTTTACAAACTCAAAATGATCCTAAAATTTTAGTTGAAACTTTATATATGTATAGATCTTTATTTAAAGAAAATGCTCTTAATAAAGAATTGCTAAAAAAATGGATTGATAAAAATTGGATCTTTTTAAATAAATATGAACTTTCAAAAGAAAATTTCTTAAATAGGGTTGATACTCTTAAAAAGATTGACCTAAATGAGTTTTTAGAAAATAAACAAAGTATCAATGAAGCCTTTTTAAAACTTAATAAAATAAATAAATTTCAAAGAATTTATTTTTTACTTAATTTCTTAACTACAAATCAAAAAGAACAAAATTACAATCTTAAAGATGAGTTAGGTTTTCCTTTAGAAAATATTTTTGCAAATAAAAGCATTAATGTAGATTTATCTTATAATAAAAAAGCATTGATAGCTTTTTTAAGAAATATTAATCAAAACATTAATCAAGCTATAAATATAGATGATTGGGTATTTGATGGTTTAAATTCAAAAAAAGAAAGTAAAAATTTTATTATTTTAAATATTATTAAATTATATTTAGAACAATATAAAGAACAATACAAAAATTTACTTTTAAATCTTGCTCCTCAAAGATATACCTCAAAAGAAGCTTTGCTTGATAGTTTAAATATCTTAGCAAGCAAAGAAAATCCTATAAAAGCTTTAATTCAAATTATAAATACTAATACTAATTTAAATGATGCTTTATTGCTAAGCGAGGCTTATAATTTAGGTATTAATGCTAGTGAAATTAAAACAGCTTTTATGAGTGTGAGTAATTATTTTAGTGCTTATCATACTCTTTTAGATAATAAAGGCTTAATAGATAATATTTTAAATACAAATAATACCAATAATATAAATAATATTATGGATATTATAAGCGAGGATTTAAATTCTTTGATTAATAAAATTTCTAGCTTTACTAATGATGATTTAAATACTCAAGAAAAAATAAATTATATTTTTAATAAAAACAAAGAAGCAAATGATGTATTTGATGTATTTTTAACCCATATTAAAAAATTACCACCTAGTTTGCAAAGATATTATTCTTTACTTGCTTCTTATTCTTATGGATTTTTGCAAGATTATGGGTTTTTATTACTTAATAATGCTTGGTTTAATGAGGTTTATTCCCCTTTTATAAATAATATAGCCCCATTTTATCCTTTTAATAATAATTCTAATGATGATTTAAGCATAGATGCTTTTAAAGAATTTTTTGGTAAAAGTGGAACTTTAAATCAGTTTTATGAAAAATACTTAAATAATGTTTTAATTAGAAAGAAAAATGAGTATTTTATCAAAGAAAGTTTTGCTAAGAGATTTGCTTTTTCTAAGGAATTTTTAGCTTTTCTTTCAAAATCTTATACACTTTCAAATTTAATGCTTGATTTAAATGATAATGTAAAAATTAATTTTATGTTAAAAAGTTTAGATTTAAGTTCTAGTTTTTCTTTTATAGAACTTTCTTATAATTCTTATAAAATAAGATATGATCATACTTTAAAAACGAATTTACAAATTATTGGAGATCAGTTTAATACTTCTACTATTTTAAGCTTAAATGCTTATTCTTTTAATAATACAAATATAAATTATAATAAAAATTATAAAGGAGAATGGGCTTGGTATAAATTATTAAAAGAAGCAAATTATATAGATAATAACACCTATAGTATTTTATTTGATAATAATAAAGATAGATATTTTGATTTTATGTTAATAAGTGGGGCTAGTGTTAGTGATATTGTAAAGATATTAGATGATTTTAGAGTGATTAAAAGTATAAGGGGGTGAAGGATATTTTATTAAATATTTTAATATTTTACTAAAATATAATTTTTTATAATAATATAAATTTATATCCAAGGGGTGCTTAGGCTGAGATTATACCCTTAGAACTTGCAAGATAATACTTGCGTAAGGAAGGATAGTTTTGTTAAAAGCTCAATTAAGTGATTTATCTTTTAAATTTTATTTCTCATTATTAGCGACTCTAATTTTTGTTATTTTAACAAGTTTAATTATTAGCACAGATATTTTAAGTATTTTTACTGCTTCGTGCGGAATTATTTATGCATTTTTTGCTGGAGCTAAGAAACTAATTTGTTTTATTTTTGGTATTATATATTCTATTTGTTATATTTATATAGCCTATAAAACTAATTTGTATGGCGATGTTATGTTAAATCTTATTTATTTACCTATGAATATATTGGGTATTATACACTGGAAAAATCATCAAAATGAAAATAATTTTGTTAATATTAGAAGCTTAAAATTTAAAAATATTATAATTAGTTTTTGTATAGTTTTAATTTTAACAATTTTATATGGAATTTTTTTAGAAAAAATTAATACTACATTTGCGTATCTTAATGGTTTTGCTGTTGTTGCTCAAATTGTTGCATTTTATTTACAAGTAAAACGATATATTCAAAATTACTTATTAGTTACTTTAGCTAATATTACTAATGTTTTAATTTGGTTTTTAATTTTTGAATATTCTAAAGAAAATATAGCTCAACTTTTAAATATGATTATTTTTTTAATTATTGGTTTATATTATTATTTTATATGGAAAAAGAGTTATAATGAAAGCTTATATACTTGCTAATGGTGCTTTTCCTAAAAAGAAATTTTTAATTAATGAGTTAAAAAATGCACCTTTTATTATAGTTTGTGATGGGGCAATTGCACATATTGATCGTTTGGGTATTAAAGTAGATGTAATTATAGGTGATTTAGATAGTATTGATAAAAAGCTAAAAGAAAAATATTTTGAAAAAATTGTTTATATTCAAGAACAAATGAGCAATGATTTATCTAAAGCTTTTTATTATGGTTTAAATTTGGGTTTTAATGAATTTGTAATTTTAGGAGCTACTGGTAAAAGAGAAGATCATACTTTAGGGAATATCTCTTTATTACTTTTATATGCTAAAGCTTGTAAAAATGTTATTATGAAAAGCGATTATGGCGAATTTGAAGTTGTTAAAACTCCCTGTAAGATTTCTAGTGTTAAAGGGCAACAAATTTCTATATTTTGTTTTGATCCACATATAAAAATTAGTTCAAAAAATCTTAAATACCCACTTAAAAATTTATCATTACCACTTTTGGCTAGTGCTACGTTAAATGAAGCCTTAAAAGATAATTTTTATATTAAAACAGATAAAGTATGCAAGTTATTGATTTATAAAAAATATATATAAAAATGGTGCGGTTAGCGAGACTTGAACTCGCACATGCGAAGCATACTACCCCCTCAAGATAGCGTGTCTACCAATTCCACCATAACCGCATAAATTTAAAAAAGCTTCTAAAAATTTAGAAGCTTTTTATAGAAAAGGATTTCCATAAAGAAGTAATAAAGCAATAACTAAAGCATAAATAACTTGTGCTTCGATCATAGCAAGAGCAATAAACATTGTAGTCATTAACTTAGATCCAAGTCCAGGATTTCTAGCTGTTCCTGCTATTGTTGCTGCTGCTGTATTTCCCATACCTATAGCACCACCTAAAGCTGCAACTCCAACTCCTAAACCAGCCGCTAAGACTGAAAATGCTTTAATCCATGCATCCATTGTTCCTTGGATACCTAATTGAGTTGTGGTATTTGTTTCAGCAAAGGCAACTGCTGTTAAAGCACATAATAAAAAAATAGTTTTTTTCATAATAATAAATCCTTTTTATAATTTATAAAATACTAAAATCATAATTTCGGCTTGCGTATCCCTACTTTTAAATGACAAAGTATATTATAAGCTAAAATTATATAATCATTTAACTTTATTTTTATTGAAAATTACTTATCTCAATAAAAATTAAACTTTTTTTTGCTTTAATATTAAATAAAATAAATATTTTGATAAAGGTTATATTTTGAGTTCTAAATTTTCAAAAATAGGTTTTGTGTTGGCCGTAGCAGGATCAGCTGTTGGTCTTGGAAATGCATGGAAATTCCCAACTTTGGTTGGACAAAATGGAGGTTCGGCTTTTGTTTTTTTATATCTTATCTTAACTCTTGGGGTTGGTTTTGTGATTTTTCTTGCTGAGTTAGCTCTTGGTAAATTAAGCGAAAAAGATCCTGTCAATGCTTATAAAATATTAGCACCTAAATATAAAAAAGAATGGTCTTTTGCTGGTTTTACTATGATAGCTAGTATTTTAATTGTTTCTTTTTATAGTGTGATAATTGGTTGGATTTTAAAATATGTTTTTTTAAGTATTACATTTGAACTTCCTTTTGATATTAATTCTGCAAAAGATCAGTTTAGTGAGTTATTGCATAAAGATTTTTTAAGTCAGTTTATTTGTTTTACTTTGGTATTTTTGCTTATTTTTTATATAGTTTCTAAAGGTATTAAAAATGGGATTGAAAAATTAAATATTTGGATGATGCCAACTTTATTTATTTTGCTTATTATGATGCTTGTTTATACAATGAGCAAAGATGGTTTTTATATGGCAGCTAAATTTTTATTTATTCCAGATTTTTCAAAGATTTCCGTTTCTGCTATTTTAGAAGCTTTAGGTATGGCTTTTTTTAGTCTTTCTTTAGGAGTTGGAACTATTGTTACCTATTCGGCTAGCTTGCCTGAAAAAACAAATTTTATTACTAGTACTTTAAATATTATTTTTATTAATATTTTAGTAGGTATTTTAATGGGACTTATAGTTTTTACTTTTATTTTTGAATTTAATGCGGATCCAGCTGTAAGTGGTCCTGGTTTGATTTTTATTTCTTTATCAACCTTATTTTCTAAATTAGGCATTATAGGTTCTATTTTTGCTGTAGCTTTTTTTATATCTTTGATTTTTGCCGGAATTACTTCTGCAGTTTCCATGATAGAACCTTTTGCCTTTTATCTTATTAATACTTATGAAATGAGTCGCAAAAAAGCTCTTGTAATCATTGGAGTTGTTGTATATATTTTAGGTATTCTTTGTATTTTATCTTATCTTAATTTTACTCAAGGATATCTTAGTTTTTTTGGAATGAGTTTTTT
This sequence comes from Campylobacter sp. TTU-622, assembly GCF_016598965.1. Classification (NCBI taxonomy): domain Bacteria; kingdom Pseudomonadati; phylum Campylobacterota; class Epsilonproteobacteria; order Campylobacterales; family Campylobacteraceae; genus Campylobacter; species Campylobacter sp. TTU-622. The sequence goes on along the minus strand of NZ_JAENKR010000026.1, from coordinate 11,061 downwards.
TGATGTATTAGATTCTTTATCAAGTAAAATTATTATGCCTCTTGGTGGAATTTTGGTAGCCATTTTTGTTGGTTTTATTATGAAGAAAGAAGGTTTAAAAATTCTTTTTAAACCTTATATGAGAGGAATTTATTTTGAGCTTTGGTATATATTTTTACGTTTTATTTCTCCTTTAGCTGTTATTATTATCATGATTAGTACATTTATTAGATAAATTATGAGAAATTATTTTAGTAAAATAGGTTTTATTTTAGCAGTGGCTGGAGGTGCAATAGGTCTTGGAAATGCTTGGAAATTTCCAACTTTAAGTGCAGAAAATGGAGGTTTTATTTTTGTCCTTTTATATCTATTTTTTACTTTAACGATAGGTTTTAGTGTTTTTTTGGCAGAAATTGCTATGGGAAGATTAAGTAAAAGCGATTTAGCAAATGCTTATTCAAGTCTTGCTATTAAATATCCTGAAAAATGGCGTTATGCTGGTTTGTTTATGTTGGGAGGAATTTTTGTTCTTTCTTTTTATCTTATGATTATGGGATGGGTTTTAAAATATACTTTTACTAGTATATTTTATTTACCTGTGAATTTAGAAGCGGCAAAGCTTGATTTTATAAACTTAACTAGTGAAAATTTAAGTATTTCTTTATTATTTTATACATTATCTTTTTTCTTGACTTTATTTATTGTTTCTAAGGGTCTAATAAAAGGCATTGAAAAGCTTAATATTATTATAATGCCTAGTCTTTTTTTAATGTTAATTTTTATGTTGATTGTTTGTATCAATTTTGATAATGGGTTTATTAAAGCTTTGAATTATCTTTTTTATCCTAATTTTTCTAATTTTAATTTTCAATCTGTTTTGAAAGCTTTAGGTCTTGCTTTTTTTACCCTTTGTCTTGGTATAGGTTGTATTGTAACTTATTCAGTAGCCTTAAATAAAAAAACGAATTTTATCAAAAGTTCAATTTTTATTGTGTTGATTAATCTTTTGATTTCACTAATGATGGGACTCATAGTTTTTACTTTTATTTTTGAATTCGATGCCAATCCTCACTCTCAAGGTGCTAGTTTAGTTTTTATTTCTTTAATAAGCTTATTTAAACAACTTGGAATTTTAGGTTATTTTTTAGCCTTTATCTTTTTTTTAGCTTTGTTTTTTGCCGGAATTACTTCTGCAGTTTCTATGATAGAACCTCTTGTTTTTTATATGATAAATAATTATAAAATAACGCGTATAAAGGCATTAGTTTTTATAGGATTTATTGTTTATATTTTAGGAATACTTTGTATTCTATCTCTTAATAAAAATTTTTCTTTTTTAAAAGTTAATTTTTTTGAAATTTTAGATAATTTTACTTCAAATTTTTTATTACCTTTAGGAGCAATAACAAGCTCTATTTTTGTTGGTTTTTTTATAGACAAAAAAAGAATTTACAAAATTTTTTGCAAATTTTTAAATAGAAAGATTTTTTTATTTTGGTTATTTTTTGTTCGTTTTATTGCACCTTTGGCAATAATTTTTATTATGTGTTATCAAATTTTTGTATAATGCTTAAGAATTTAGATTTTTAGGGAAAATGTATGGCTAAAAAATTTATAGATGTAATGGATACTACTTTTAGAGATGGTTTTCAATCAATTTATGGAGCAAGAGTTTTAATGAATGATTTTTTCCCTGCTTTAGAAGCTGCAAAAGAAGCAGGGATAACTCATTTTGAATTTGGTGGTGGAGCAAGATTTCAAAGTTTATATTTTTATTTAAATGAAGATGCTTTTTTAATGATGGATAAATTTAGAGAAATTGTTGGAAAAGAAGCAAATTTGCAAACATTATCAAGAGGAGTTAATACTGTTGCTTTAGAAACAGCAAGTAGAGAAATAATTGATTTGCATGCTAAATTATTTGCTAAACATGGAACGACAACAATAAGAAATTTCGATGCTTTAAATGATGTTAATAATCTCAAATTTAGTGCAGAATGTATAAATAAGTATGGATTAAAACATGAGTTAGCTATAACTTTAATGGATTTGCCACCGGGTTGTAAAGGAACCCATGATGTTCCTTTTTATGAAAAAATTCTAAAAGAAATTTTAAAAGAACAAATTCCTTTTTCAAGTCTTTGCTTTAAAGATGCTAGTGGAACTTCAAATCCAAATAAAATTTATGAAACAATTAAAATGGCTAGGAAAATATTGCCACAAGAAACACATATAAGATTTCATACTCATGAAAGTGCCGGAGTAAGTGTTGCTTGCTATTTGGCGGCTTTAGAGGCTGGTGTAGATGGTATAGACTTAGCAGCAGCTCCAGTAAGCGGAGGAACTTCTCAACCTGATATTTTGACAATGCTTCATGCTGTAAAAGGTAGAGATTATGATTTGGGTGGATTAGAAGAAGAAAAAGTTTTAAAATACGAAGAAGTTTTAAAAGATTGTTTAAAAGAATATTTTTTACCTCCTGAAGCCTCTATGACAAATCCTCTTATCTTATTTTCTCCTATGCCAGGAGGTGCATTAACAGCGAATACTCAAATGATGAGAGATAATAATGTTTTAAATAAACTTCCTGAAGTGATTAAAGCTATGCAAGAGGTTGTAGAAAAAGGGGGATTTGGAACCTCAGTTACGCCTGTTTCGCAATTTTATTTTCAGCAAGCTTTTAATAATGTAATTTTTGGTCCTTGGAAAAAAATTGCACCAGGTTATGGTAAAATGATACTTGGATATTTTGGAAAAACTCCAGTTAAACCAGATGATGAGATTGTAAATCTTGCTGCAGAACAATTAAATTTAAAACCAACTACAAAATTGGCTATCGATTTAGCAGATGAGGATGAGACAAAAAGTATAGCTTATATTAAAAAAATTCTTAAAGAACATAATATTGAAGAAAGTGAAGAAAATATTTTTATTGTAGCAGCTTGTAAAGAAAAAGGAATAACTTTTTTAAAAGGCGAAGCTAAAGTCAATATTCGCAAAATACAGGATGAATTATCTAAAAATTTATCGTTAAAACAAAATAAATTTGAAGTTTTAGTTAATGGAAATAAATATGATGTTGAAATTAACCCAAAAGATGATAAAGATTTAATTGTTAAAGAAAAAAAAGAAGTTAATTTAAATACACAAAATAATTTTAATAATAAACAAGCAATATCTTCTGAGATTTCTGGTAATGTTTTTAAAATCTGTATTAAAGAAGGAGAAGAAGTAAAAGCAGGACAAAAGATAATGATTTTAGAAGCTATGAAAATGGAAATGGATATTAATTCTCCAAAAGATGGAGTTATCGAGAAAATTTTTGTATCATTAGGTGATAGCGTAAGTGAAGGTCAAATTATTGCAAGTTTTAAATAAATTTTTAAGGAAAAGTTATGAAAAATTTTGATGCATTAGGTTTGGAAAATATAAAAGTATTTTATAATTTAAGCTACGAAGAGTTAAATGAGCATGAAAAAAATAATAAAGAAGGTGAAAGTTGTTTAAATGGTACTTTTTGTGTTGATACAGGGATATTTACAGGGCGTAGTCCCAAAGATAAATATTTTGTCAAACAAGATCCTTCTCAAAACTATATTTCGTGGGGAAAAATTAATCAGCCTATCACAAAAGAATTATTTGAAAAGCTTTTAAAAAAGGCTAAAAAACAATTAAGTGGAAAAAATGTTTATATTCAAGATGCTTATTGTGGAGCTTCTTTAAATTCTAGAAAAAGTGTTCGCTTTGTTACTGAATTTGCTTGGCAAGCCCACTTTGTAAAAAATATGTTTATAAGACCTACAGAAGAAGAATTAAAAAATTTTAATCCAGATTTTATTGTTTATAATGCTTGTAAATGTATTAATGAAGATTTTAAAAAAGATGGTTTAAATTCGGAAGTTTTTGTTGTTTTTAATATAGAGCAAAATATAGCGATTATTGGAGGGACTTATTATGGCGGAGAAATGAAAAAAGGAATTTTTTCTATGATGAATTATTGGCTTCCGCTTGAAAATAAGCTTTCTATGCATTGTAGCGCTAATGTAGGGAAAGATGGTGATGTAGCTTTATTTTTTGGATTAAGTGGCACAGGAAAAACTACACTTTCAACAGATCCTAATAGACAGCTGATAGGAGATGATGAACATGGTTGGGATGATGAGGGAATTTTTAATTTTGAAGGTGGATGTTATGCTAAAACAATTAATTTAGATCCAAATAATGAACCTGAAATTTATGCAGCTATTAAAAAAAATGCTCTTTTAGAAAATGTTGTATTAAGAGAGGATAAAAGTGTTGATTTTGCAGATTCTTCAAAAACTGAAAATACTAGAGTTTCTTATCCGATTGAGCATATTCAAAATCATAAAAAAGACTTAAAAGCAACTCATCCTAGAAATATCATTTTTTTAACAGCTGATGCTTTTGGGGTTTTACCTCCTGTTAGTAAATTAAATAAAGAACAAGCTATGTATTATTTTTTAAGTGGTTATACGGCAAAAGTAGCGGGAACAGAACGCGGAATTACTGAACCACAAGCAACTTTTTCTGCTTGTTTTGGCGAGCCTTTTATGCCGCTTCATCCAACCGTTTATGCAAGATTATTAGGAGAAAAAATAGATACATACAAGGTTAATGTGTATTTAATAAATACGGGTTGGAGTGGTGGAAAGTATGGGGTTGGTAAAAGAATGAGTATTAAAGCTACAAGAGCTTGTATTAATGCTATTTTAGATGGTAGTATTAATCAATGTGAATTTGAAACTTTTGATGTTTTTAATTTATTAATACCTAAGTCTTTAAATGGTGTTGAAACTACGCTTTTAAATCCTATTAATACTTGGAATAATAAAAATGAATATATTGATACAAGAAATAAATTAGCTATGATGTTTATAGAAAATTTTAAACGTTATGAAGATGTAAAAGAAGGAATTGAATATAGTAAATTTGGTCCTAAATTATAATTTAGCAAAAGTAATTTTACTTTTGCTAAAATTTTTAAAAACCACCTAGCATATGAAAATGAAGATGAAAAACTTCTTGTCCGCTATTTTTTCCACAATTTGTTAAAAGCTTATATCCTTTTTTATCGAGCTCTAAAAGTATTGCTAACTCTTGTATAAAAGAAGTCATTTTTGCCATCAAATTAGGATCAAATTCTTGAAAATCTTTAAAATGTTTTTTAGGAATAATTAAAATATGTATAGGAGCTTTAGGATTAATATCATGAAAGGCTAAAAAATCTTCATTTTCTAAGACTTTATTACAAGGAAGTTCTCCATCAACAATTTTTTCAAAAATAGTTTTTTCACGCATTTTCGTCCTTTATATTTTTCTAAAATTATATCTTAGAATTTTTATTGTGAATTTAAATTTATTTTTATAAAATAATTTAAATTTTTATTATGAAAGTAAGGTAAAAAATTGCAACAAATTATTGAACAAATTAAAAAATGTAGTAATTTAAATGATCTTGAAAATCTTAGAGTTTCAGTTCTTGGAAAAAAAGGTATTCTAACGCAAAAATTTTCAGAGCTTAAGAATATTAATGGAGAAGAAAAAAAAGAATTGGCAAGTATATTAAATAAGCAAAAAGATGAATTCAATCATTTTTTTGCTTTGAGATTAAAAGAATTAGAAGATTTAGAATTAAATGAAAAAATGAAACAAGATGTTTTAAATTTTACTTATTTTGATGAAACTTCTACATCAGGAGCTTTACATCCAGTTCTTAGCACTATGGATAAGATTATAGAATATTTTTTGAATTTAAATTTTAGCGTTGAAAAAGGTCCTTTAATTGAAGAAGATTTTTATAATTTTGAAGCTTTAAATTTGCCAAAATCTCATCCGGCAAGAGATATGCAAGATACTTTTTATTTTGATGATAAAAGACTTTTAAGGACTCAAACCTCTCCTGTGCAAATAAGAACTATGTTAAAGCAAAAACCACCTATTCGTATGATAGCACCTGGTGTTGTTTTTAGGAGAGATTTTGATATAACACATACTCCTATGTTTCATCAAGTTGAAGCTCTTGTAGTAGAAGAGGGGCAAAAAATAAGTTTTGCTCATTTAAAAGGCGTATTAGAAGATTTTTTACATTATATGTTTAAAGATATTAATATTAGATTTCGCCCAAGTTTCTTCCCTTTTACAGAGCCTTCTGCTGAAGTTGATATTTCTTGTGTTTTTTGTAAAGGTCAAGGATGTAGGGTTTGTAAAAATACAGGGTGGCTTGAGGTTTTAGGTTGCGGTATTGTGGATCCTAATGTATATAATTTTGTAAATTATAAAAATGTAAGTGGTTATGCTTTTGGGCTTGGTGTTGAAAGATTTGCTATGCTACTTCATCAAATTCCTGATTTAAGATCTTTATTTGAAGGAGATTTAAGATTATTGGAGCAATTTAGATGATAATTACAAGAAGTTGGTTAAGTGATTGGCTTGATATAGAAAAAAAGAATTTAAATGAATTGGTCAATACTTTAAATTCTATAGGGATAGAGGTTGCTAATGCTTATAGATTAAGAGTTCCTGATAAAATTGTTGTAGGTTTTGTTAAAGAAAAAATTAAACATGAAAATTCTGATAAATTAAGTATTTGTCAAGTAGATGTTGGAAGTGAGATTTTACAGATTGTATGTGGTGCTTCCAATGTAGCACAGGGACAATTTGTAGCTGTGGCTTTAATTGGAGCTTTAATGCCAAATGGTATGATGATAAATAAGACAAAGCTTAGAGGGGTAGATTCTTATGGAATGCTTTGTTCATCTGTTGAATTAGGTTTTGCTAAAACTAATGACGGAATTTTAGTTTTAGATGAGAGTATAGGTAAATTAGAGTTAGGTCGAGCTTTAAACGAGTATAGTATTTTTAATGATGATTTGATTGAGGTTGAATTAACTCCCAATAGAGGGGATTGCTTAAGTATTTATGGTATAGCAAGGGATTTGGCAACTGCTTGGGATTTAGATTTAAAAAAGCTTTCTGTCTTTAAAGAAGAAGAAAATGTTTTGGGTATCGGTAGAATTTTAAGACTTCAGTCTGAAAAAAACCTTAATAGCTTGTTTAATTACAGAGCTATTGAAATTAAAGAAAATATAACACTTGGACTTTTATATAGTTTAAGATTAGCTCAGGCAGGAGTCTTAAAAACAAATACAATTGAAAATTTTCTTTTTTATACAACTTATTCAACCGGAGTGCTTTTTAATGCTTATAATTTTAATGAATTAAGTAAAGAAGGCGAAGAATTAACTTTTAATTTAAGTAAAGAAGCTAATGGGGTTACAAAAGTTTCTTGTAATAATCAAATATTAGGAATAAGCGGTATATATCAAGAGAAGAAGTTAAAATGTGATATAGAAACAAAAATTATTATCATAGAAGCAAATTATACAGATCCTTTTATAATAGCTAATGCAAAAAATGTTTATAAAGAGCAAGATAATGATGTTTTTTATAGAAGTTTTAGAGGAAGTGAGCCAAAACTTAATCTAGGAATGGATTTTTTATTAAAGATATTTAAAACTATTCCAAGTATAGTTATTTATAGTAGCTCTCAACAAATTTCAGAAGAGAAAGAAATTCCTAGTATTTCTTTAAATATTGAAACTATAAACAATATCATAGGACAAGCTATTGATAAGGATGAGATTTTAAAAATTCTTAAAAAATTAGGTTTTGAAATTATTTTTTTCGCAGAAGGCCTGGTAAATGTTAAACCTCCTATTCATAGACCAGATATTAAAAATTTGGCTGATATTTGCGAAGAAGTTGTTAGAATCATAGGGATAGATAATATAAAATCTAAGAATTTAAATTTTATTGAAAAAAATAGATTAAATTTAGTTCATAAAGATTATAAAAAACTTTTAGATTTAAGATTAAAAGCTGTTAATAATGGCTATTTTGAAAGTTTGCACTTTATTTTAGATAGTGAAGATGAGCTAAAAGATTTTGGTTTTAATCCTATAAAATTAAAACTTATTAATCCTATAAATCAAGAATTAAATACCTTAAGAACTACGCTTTTAAATCATCTTGTAAATGCAGCAAGCTTAAATATTAAAAATTCAAAAAAACTAGTTAAACTTTTTGAAAGTGGAATAGTATTTAATCAAGATAATCAAGAATTAAATCATATAGCTTTTATACATTCAGGTTATAAAGAAGAGAGTAAAATTTCTAATAAAGCAAAACCTAATTTAGTTAATTTTTACGATTTCTTGCTTGATATTAAAAATATTATAGGAGATTTTAAACTAGTTGCTTCTAATTATGCTTTTTTGAGTCCTTATGAACAAGCTGATTTATATATTAATGATATTAAAATTGGATTTATAGGAAGATTGCATTTAAAGATTGAAAATGCAAGATCTTTACTTAAAACTTATGTGTGTGAGCTTGATGTTGATGCTATTAATTTTAAAGAAAAAAAAGCTAAAATTTATTCCAAATTCCCAAGTATTCATAGAGATTTGAGCATTTTAATTCCTAAGAATTTTTCTTATGATAAAATTAAAACTTGCATAGAAAAATACCATTTTGATATTTTAGAGAGTTTTAGAATCGTTGATCTTTATACAGATGAAACCTTGCAAGATAAATATAGTCTTACTATATCTTTTATTTTTAGAGATAAGGAAAAAACTTTAGAAGATAGTGAAGTTGTTTCGTGTATGGATAAAATTTTAGAAGGTTTAAAAGATTTAGGTTTGCATTTAAGATGAAAGTTCACCCTTTAGGGTTTTTTAATAAAGAATTAGAAGATATTGCTTCTGATAAAAGCATTTCTCAGCGTTTTGCTATTTTTTCCTTACTTGCTAAAGAATCAAGTATAGCTAAAAATTATCTTTTAGCAGAAGATTCTTTAGGAACTTTAACTATACTTAAAGCCTTAGGGGCTAAAGTTGAGATTGAAAATACTTGGGTTAAAATTACCCCACCTACTACCTTAATCACTCCTTGTAATGTTTTAGATTGTGGTAATTCTGGAACAACGATGCGTTTGTTAATAGGATTATTAAGTGGAATACCCGGCTTTTTTGTTTTAAATGGAGATAATTCTTTAAATAAGCGTCCTATGGATAGAATTTGCAAGCCTCTTAAGAAAATAGGAGCAAAAATTTATGGGCGTGAAAATACAAGTTTTGCTCCACTTTGTATACAAGGAACAAAATTAAAATCTTTTGATTTTAAAAGTAAAATTTCTTCAGCTCAACTTAAAACAGCAATGATTTTAGCCGGTTTTAATGCAGATTCAACTTCTTTTTATAAAGAAGAAGAATTAAGTAGAGATCATAGTGAAAATATGTTAAAAGCTATGAATGCACCAATTAATATAAGTAAAGATCATTTAGAAATTAAAATTAATCCTTTAAAAAGCCCCTTAAAAGCCTTAAATATTACTATACCTAATGATCCATCTTCAGCATTTTATTTTGCATTAGCAGCACTTATATTACCTCATTCTTCTATTTGTTTAAAAAATATTTTACTTAATAAAACACGTATTGAAGCGTATGAGATCTTAAGAAAAATGGGAGCCAAAATTACTTATAAAATTAATAAAAGAGATTTTGAGGATATTGGTGAAATTTATGTTGAAAGTAGTCAGTTAAAAGCCATAGAAATTAAAGAAAATATTTCTTGGCTTATTGATGAATTGCCAGCCCTTGCTATAGCTTTTGTTTTTGCCAAGGGTAAAAGTAGGGTAAGAAATGCCAAAGAATTAAGAGTAAAAGAAAGTGATCGCATAAAAAGTATTGTAATAAATTTAAAAAAATGTGGTATTGTAGCTAAAGAATTGTATGATGGTTTTGAAGTTGTATCGGGTTCGCCTAAAAAAGCTATAATTGAAAGCTTTAATGATCATCGTATTGCAATGGCTTTTGCTATTTTAGGTTTAATGTGTGGAATTGAGATTAAACAAAGTAAGTGTATTAAAACTTCTTTTCCAAATTTTAAGGATATTTTAAAAAATTTAGGAGCACAAATTGAAGATTGAATTAGCTGAAAATTATGGTTTTTGTTTTGGAGTAAAAAGAGCAATTAAAAAAGCAGAGCAAATTAAAAATGCTGCAACAATTGGACCATTGATTCATAATAATGAAGAAATTATGCGCCTTAAGAAAAAATTTAATGTTAAAACCCTTAATGATGTTAAAGAACTTAGCGATGAAAAAAGAGCTATTATAAGAACTCATGGTATTACAAAACAAGATTTAGAAAATTTAAAACAAAAAGAAATTGAAATTTTTGATGCTACTTGTCCTTTTGTAACAAAACCTCAGCAAATTTGTGAAAAAATGAGCAAGGATGGTTATGAAGTCGTTATTTTTGGAGATGAAAATCATCCAGAAGTAAAAGGAGTAAAAAGTTATGTAAGTACTAAAGCTTATGTTGTACTAGATAAAAAAGAATTAGAAAATATTAATTTTTCTAATAAAATAGCTGTAGTGTCTCAAACAACTAAAAAAGTAAAAGATTTTATGGAAATTGTAAATTTTTTAATTTTAAAAGTAAGAGAAGTAAGAGTCTTTAACACTATATGCGATGCAACCTTTAAAAATCAAGAAGCTATTGCAAAACTTTCTAAAAAAAGCGATATTGTTATTATTGTAGGTGGAAAAAATTCTTCTAATACTAAGCAACTTTTTTTGATTGCAAAAAATTATTGTAATGATAGTTATTTGATAGAAACTAAAGATGAGCTAGATAAAAAATGGTTTAAAAATAAAAAATTATGCGGTATTAGTGCTGGAGCTAGTACTCCTGATTGGATTATTCAAGAAGTTGTAAACGAAATTAAGTCTTTTGAGATTCAATAAAATGGAATTATTTTTTTAAATAAAGAAAAAATTAGTATTAATTTATAAAAAATAAGATACAATTCATAAATTTAAATATTAAAAAGGAACCCTATGATTGAGGTAGAGAAAAAGATTCAAAAAGATAATGAAATTTTTGATGACGAAGATTTTGAACAACTTTTAGAGGCATTTGATAAATCAAATAAAGAAACTATAACAGAAGGTGTTATAGTTGGTATTAAAGATAATGAAGTCTTTATAG